>NZ_CBDRFA010000055.1:0-56463 GCF_965343085.1 Nocardiopsis synnemataformans
ACCCCCCGCGACGGTCACGGACGGTCCCCACGACCGTCCGGAAACCAGGTCGCGAGCGGGCGCCGCACCCGAGAGCGCGGCGCCCGCCCACGTCCTCAGCGGTCGACCGGCAGGTCCTCCGGAGCGGTCGCCCACGCGGTGTCGGGCTCGCTGACCAGCACGTGCGTGACGCGTCCGCCCTCGCTGAGGAAGGACTCCGGCAGCCAGGAGCGCGTGTGCTCCCGTCCGTCCAGGCGCACCGAACCGATGTAGGGCGTGTCGGGCCCGGCGTTCGGTGCGACGACGGTGATCGGGTCGCGCCCGCTCGGCGCGATCCTGGCGTAGGAGAACACCGGGGCCGACAGCAGCAGCTCGCCGCGCCCCGGCGCCTGCGGGAACAGCCCCAGGGCCGAGAACACGTACCAGGCCGACATGGTGCCCAGGTCGTCGTTGCCGGGCAGGCCGCCCGGCCCCGTCCCGTACTGGGTGTCCACGATCTCGCGCACCGTCTCCTGGGTCTTCCACGGCTGCCCGAGCGCGTTGTACATCCACGGGGCGTGGATGCCCGGTTCGTTGGTGGGGTCGTAGCGCAGCGGGTCGCCGCCGCCCACCGACCACGCGCCGTCGGGGGTGCGGAAGAACCCGTCGAGGCGCTGGGCCGCGCTCTCCCGGCCGCCCATCGCCTCGGCCAGGCCGCCGACGTCGTGCGGAACCATCCACGTGTAGGTCGCGCTCGTGCCCTGCGCGAACCCGGTGTCGCGCCCCGGGTCGAAGGGCGTCACCCAGGACCCGTCGGCGTCGCGCGCCTGCATGTATCCCGCGTCCGGCGTGGCCCCGGGGTTGTAGACGTTGCGCCAGTACCCGCCGCGCTCGGCGAACATCGCGGCGTCGTCCTCACGCCCCAGACGCTCCGCCCACTGGGCGAGCGCGTTGTCGGCCACGGAGGCCTCCAGCGTCTCCGCGGCCCCGCCCCAGCAGTGGCAGTCGTCCTGTGGCGCGTAGCGGAGTTCGAGGTAGCGCTCCAGGTTCGGGCGCTGGCCCTCGCACTGGCCGGGGCACCCGGCGTCGGACAGGCCGTCGGGGTGCGGCTCGGTGGCCTGGGTTCGCAGGGACGCGTAGGCGGCCCCGGCGTCGAACCCGTCCACGCCCATCGCGGCGAACGTCGCCAGCGTCGCGGCGGAGGGGTCGCCCGTCATCACGTGCGTGGGCCCGTTGACGTGCACCCAGCGGTCCCACACGCCGCCGTTCTGCTCGGAGAAGCTGAGCAGGGACTGCGCGAAGTCCCCGGCCACCCCGGGCTCCAGCAGCGCGAGCAGCTGGACCTGCGCGCGGTACTGGTCCCAGCCGGAGAAGTTCGTGTACTGGGCGTCCTGCCCGTCCGCCACGCGGTGCGCCTCGCCGTCCATGCCCGGGTAGCGGCCGTCGACGTCGCTCACCAGGTTGGGCTGGAGCAGGGAGTGGTACAGCGCCGTGTAGAAGGCGGTGCGCTGGTCGTCGGTGCCGCCGCCGACCCTGATCGTGCGCAGGCGGCGGTTCCAGGCCTCGCGCGCCGACGCGGCGACCGCGTCCACGCTCTGCCCGGGGGCGATCTCAGCGTCGAGGTTCTCCTCGGCGTTCTCCGGGCTGACGTAGGAGATGCCCACGCGCACGCCCACGTCGGAGCCCTCGGGGAAGGAGACGTAGCCGCCCGAGCCCCGGCCCCGCCGCTGGCCGCGGTCGTAGCCCTCACCGCCCGAGGCGGTGGTGGCTCCCGGCTTCAGCTCGCCGTCCTCCCACGTGCCCACCTCGGTGAAGGGGGTGTCGAAGCGCGCGGTGAAGTGCAGCCGGTAGTAGGAGTTCCGGTTGTTCTCGCCGCCGTTGGCGCGCTGCCCGCAGAAGGCGCCGGTGAGCACCGAACCGCTCACCGTGCGGGCCTCCTCGTCGATGCGGACGTCGGCGTCCTCGCTGCCGTTGAGCGAGTTGGAGGTGCGGAAGAGCAGGCTGGCGGGGGTGCCCTCGGGGAAGTCGAACTCCCCGGCCCCCGCCCGGTCGGTGACGCTCAGGTCCGTGCGCACGCCGTTGTCCAGGGTCACGGTGTAGCGGCCGGGAGAGGCGGACTCGTCGGCGTGGTCGAAGTCGCTCGCGTACACCTCGTCGCGGGTGTCGGCGCTGGGCGACGAGTCCACGGGCACGGTGACCGGCATGATCGGCACGTCCCCGGCGGCCCCGGGATGGCACCCGGCCCCGTTGACGTGGGTGAGGGCGAAGCCCCGGACCCGCGTGACGTCGTAGGAGTAGCCGTTGGCCGCGCCGGTGTCGGTCTGGTCCCCGCGTGTGGTGGTCGGGCTCCAGGAGATCATCCCGAACGGCCGGACCGCGCCGGGGTAGGTGTTGCCGCCGTTGGTGGACCCGATGAAGGGGTCCACGTGGTCGACGGGCGAGGCCACGGCCTGGGCCGCCTCGGCCGGGACGGGTACCGCCGAGGCCGCCGGGGCGGGGGACAGCAGGGCGGCGCCGACGGCGAGGGCGAGCAGTGGGGAGAGGAGTCGGGGGGAGCGTGGAGGGAGGGTCATCCTCTGCGTCCCTTCATGGGGGGAAGCGGGCGGTCCCAGCGAGTCTGGCCCAGCGGCGCGCGACGCGGCCAGGCTCGGGCGGGGGAGTTGGCGTGTTCTTCGCCGGTCCGTCGCCGTGGTGTCACGGACCGACCACGGACCGACCACGGTGCGGACGGGGACGTGGGTCCGGGGCGCCGTCGTCCGGGTGGGGGACGGACGCGGACGTGGACGGGGAAACGGCCGCGGGGCCCGGCGCGTGCGCCGGGCCCCGCTCGCTCCGTCCGACGTCAGGGCACGTGCCGCGGGTTGCTCGGCGTGCTCTCGTGGTGCAGCCGGTCCAGGGCGGTCACGTAGTAGGTCACGTCCCCGCCGCCGGGCGCGGTGAAGACCGTCTCGCCCCCGTCCTCGGCCGCGCGCACCGTGCCGACTATGGCGCGCGGGTCCTGCACGGCGCACGGGACCTCCTGCCGTCCGGGCGCGCCGTCCAGGGCGTAGACCGCGTAGTAGGCGGGCCTGCCGCCGCGACCGGGGCGGATGGTCAGCTCGGTGCCGCCGTCGGCCCGAGCGGCTGCGGTGACCACGGGCTGCTCGGGCGCGGACCCGCCCAGGTCCTCCTTGACCGGGATCAGGGCGGGGTGGGCGTAGTGCTGTTCGACCACGATGTCCATGGCCTCCCTGGCGTTGGTGCGCAGCGAGTTCGCGCTGAAGTAGACGTCCCCGTCCACGCCCGGGTACTCGCGGTTGAGGTCCAGGTGCCGGGAGAGCTCGCCCGGGTCGGACCAGGCGCCCGCGTTGCCGACCTTGTAGGCGGCCTGGCCGATGTAGAGGTGTACGTCGGTCCCCTCGGTGACCTGCTCCCACCAGGGGACGAGCACCGCGTAGTCGGCCACGGGCAGGCCGATCTCCCAGTAGACCTGCGGGTTGATGTAGTCCACCCAGCCCTCGCGCACCCACCTGCGGCTGTCGGCGTAGATCTGGCTGTAGGACTCGAACCCGCCGGTGTCGGAACCGTTCGGGTCGCTGGTGTCGTTGCGCCAGATCCCGAACGGGCTGATGCCGAACTTCACGTGCGGCTTGGCGGCGTGCACCGCCTCGTCCATCTCCTGGACCATGCGGTTGACGTTGTCGCGCCGCCAGTTCCCGATGTCGCCGAACCCGCCGCCGTACTCGGCGAACGTGTCCTGGTCGGGCACCGTCTCACCCGCCACCGGGTAGGGGTAGAAGTAGTCGTCGAAGTGGACGCCGTCCAGGTCGTAGTTCTCGACCGCGTGCATCATCGCCTCGATGACGAACGCGCGCACCTCGGGGATGCCCGGGTCGTAGTAGAGCTTGCCGCCGTAGGCGAACACCCAGTCCGGGTTGACCCGCGCCGGGTGCTCGGCCACCAGGCGCGAGGGGTCGTCGTGCATGGCCACCCGGTAGGGGTTGAACCAGCCGTGGAACTCCAGGTTGCGGGCGTGCGCCTCCTCGACCGCGAAGGCCAGCGGGTCGTAGCCGGGGTCGGTTCCCTGCGTGCCGGTGAGCCACTCCGACCAGGGCTCGTGCGGGGACGGCCAGAACGCGTCGGCGGTCGGCCGGATCTGCACGAACACGGCGTTGAGCCCGTCGGCCTTCGCCCGGTCGTACAGGTCGATCAGCTCGGCCTGCTGAGCCTCGGGCGAGAGGCCCTGCTCGCTGGGCCAGTCGATGTTGACCACCGAGGCGATCCACTCGGCGCGCATCTGCCGCTTGGGCGGCGCCTGCGGATCGACCGCGCACTGTTCGGCGGAGGTGTTCGTCGCCGGGGCGGCCGGAGCGGCCGCCGCCGTCGCCGTGTGCGGCGCGTGGAGCAGCGACGCGGTGAGCGCTGCGGCCAGGGCTACGGCTCGGGAGACCCGTCCCGCCCCCCGGGCGGGCGGGTGAGCGGGACGGTTCCGGTGCGGTTTCGCCAACGTGGGCTCCTTCCGGCTTCTGTCGTGCGGACAGGCGCAGCCGGAAGGGATGCGCTGCGGTGCGGTCACCGTGCGCGGCGTCCGGGTCTGCCCTAGGAGAAAACCTTCATGATTTGTCGGGCAGATGCAAGACTCCTACGTCAGGTTGGTACCCATGTGTCGCGGGGGTCAGGGGTTTCCGCTCTGCCCGGGCCAGAGTGAGTCGTTGCCCGTGGCCCGGCCAGGACGCCGTGTGGCCGGATCCGGTCACACGGGTTTGCGTCCATGTCAGCGTTCCCAGCCCCTGTTTGGGCTTCGCTGTGGTGAATGGGGGTGACTCTGTGTGCCTTGTGTCGCCGTAGGCGTAACTAGCAACTTTCTGTCCGGTTTGAAGTAACTGTGATCGGGTCCCTTCGGGGATGACGTTCCGCCACAACAACACAAGACAGGCATCCCCCATGCTCTCCCCCTTGACCCGGGTGGCGGCGGTGACCACCGCTGCCGCGCTGGCCCTGTCACTCCTGACCGCGGTACCCGCCGCGGCCGATGACGACGACTCCACACCACCTGGCAGCGAAGACGCGCAGGGCACCAGCGAGGAGTTCGACGCACTGGCGCTGGCGGAACAGACCGGGGAACCGGTGGAGATCCCGTCCCTGACGGACGAGAAGACCCGGCACTTCGCCAACCCCGACGGCACCTTCACCGCCGAGGTCTCCGCGATCCCGGCGCGCGTGCGCTCCGCGGACGGCTGGGTGGATGTGGACACCACCCTGGCCGCCGGTGACGACGGCCTGGTCCGTCCGCGAGCGGCGGGCATGGACATCGCCTTCTCCGGCGGCGGCGACGCCCCGATGGCCCGGATCGGTATCGGCTCCAACAGCGTCGCGCTCGACTGGGTCGAAGAACTGCCCGTACCCATGTTGGACGGCGACCAGGCCACCTACGCCGACGTGCTGCCGGACGTGGACCTGGTCCTGACCGCCGGTGTGGAGGGCTTCACCCAGGTCCTGGTCGTGCACACCCCCGAGGCCGCCGCCTCCCCGGAACTGGCCGAACTCGAACTCCCCCTGGACGCCACCGGGGTGAGCGTCGTCGCGGACGAGCACGGCAACATCGAGGCCATCGGCGACGAGGGCGGACAGAGCGTCTTCACCGCTCAGGCCCCGGCGATGTGGGACTCCACCGGCCAGGACGAGGCGTCCGGCGAGGACCCGCTCCTGGCGCCGACCACCGGGGCCCGTACCGCACTGGTCGAGACCGAGGTCGAGGTGGACTCCATCCGCCTGGTTCCCGACCAGGGCATGCTCACCGACGAGACCACCGAGTACCCGGTCTACATCGACCCCTCGGTCAGCGCCAGCCGCCCCAACTGGGCCTCCGTGGACCGCGCCTTTCCCAACCAGGCCTACTTCAATCCCGACGAGGAAAGCGCGGGCGTGGGGCGCATCGAGTGGGACCGCGTCTACACCCGCCGCGCCTTCTTCCAGTTCTCCGTGCCGGGCCGCATCAAGCAGGACACCACCACGATTCACTCGGCCACCCTGCGCACCGAGGTCGAGTGGGCCTACAGCTGCAACAGCAACTCCTACGTGCAGTTGCACCGCACGGACAGGTTCAACAGCAAGACCACCTGGAACAACCAACCCACCACACGCACCCTGCTCGACACACAAAACGTCAGGGGCGGTTGGGCCACCTGTCCGGCCAGCAGCGGTGTGGAGTTCGACGCCACCGCCGCCTACCAGTGGGGAGCGGACAACGACGAGTCCTATGTCTACCTGCGCCTCAAGGAACGCGACGAGTCCGGCACCACCGCCTGGCGACGTTTCGACATCGACGGCAAACCGCCGGTACTGGTGATCGACTACAACAACAAGCCCTCCCAGGTGGCCACCTCCACCATGTTCGACTCCCTGGGCGGAGTGTGCTCCACGGACCAGGACAACCCCCGCCTGATCAACGACACCACCGTCACGTTCCGCGCCACCATCCGCGACTACGACGCCCGCTCCGAGGTTTGGGAACTGGCCAACCGCCCCGCCGCCCTGGAAGGGCGCTGGCAACTGGACGAGACCGAGGGCACCTCGGTCGCCGACTCCTCCGACCACGGACTGACCGCGACACTGCACGGCGACCCGCTGACCGCCTGGAACCAGGCCCTCAACGAGGTGACCTGGGCACCCGGGGTCAGCCTCGATCCGACCGCGCAGGAACACATCCGCACCGCTGACGCCGCCATCCGCACGGACCGCAGCTACTCGGTCGCCGCGTGGGTCCGCTTGGACGAGGTCGGACACAACTCCACCGCGGTCGCGCAGGACGGCGACTTCCACAGTGCCTTCTACCTCAGCTACCAGCATTCCTTCGAGTGGGACAACTGGGTGATGAAGCTGCCTCCGGAGGACACCATGGACGCTTCCGGCTGGCACCGTGCGTTGTCCGACCACGCCCCCGACTTCGGGCGATGGACGCATCTGGCCGCGACCTACGACCACACCTCGCGCCGGGTCACCCTCTACGTCGACGGAGTCGAGAACGGCAGCGCCGAAGTCACCGACGCCTGGCACACCGGCGGCCCGATCGTCATCGGAGGGGCGCTCTTCGAGCAGCAGTTCTCCGACGCCTGGGCGGGTGACATCAGCGACGTCCACCTCTACCAGGGTGTGCTCACCGAAACAGATTTGTACCGGGTCCGCCTGGGAAGGCTGCCCGTGACCTAGCCTCACCCGTCTCCATCTGCGTTCCCCCGACAAACCAGTGAGAGCTGCCCGGCGAACACGGCTTCACCGGGTAGGAGGTCGCCCCCGTGTCCGACATCCCCCAGAGCGCCGCGCCCCGGCGCGGTCGCAAACCCCTCGTCTCCTTCGTCGCCCTGGTGCTGGCCGCCGGGCTGGCCTCGGCCATGCCCGCATCGGCGCTGGCCTACAACACCCGTCCCGAGGTGGCTGAGCCCGAGTCGGTGGACGGTCACACCGCGGTCCAGGCCGCCATCGAAGCTGACAGCGCGGCCACCGACGCCGCCGTCACCTCGCTGGAACCGGCTGAGTGGCCGGAGTCGGGCGCCACCTCCTTCGACCTCGGCGGAGCGGAGGCGCGCTCCTTCAGCGTTCCCACTGAGGACGAGAACGGCGTGGTGGTGATCGACGCTGTCGAGGGAGCAGACTTTGAGGAATGGACCTCGCCTCTTCCCGAGGAGGACGGGGACGCCGTACCGGAGGAGAACGACGGAACCCGCAACGAGCGGCGTGTCCCCGCCGAACCCGAGACGGACGGCAGCGCCCCGGCTCCGGGGGAGACGTCCGGTCCCGAGACAGAAGAGCCCCAGGAGACCCGGCCCAGCCCTCAGCCGGAGGAGTCGCTGCCGGGTGATGGGCCGTCCGGGACTGAAGAGGACGAGCCCGCGGCGGAGGCACCCGAGCCCGAGCCGACCGAGGGGACCGAAGAACCCGAGAACACCGAGCTAACCACACCGGAGCCGGTGACCGCCGCCGAGGTGGAGATCCTGGACCGTGAGGCGGCCTCCGCTCTGGGCGTCTCCGGCCTGGCACTGCGGGTGACGCGCACCGACGGCTCCGACGCGGTCGGACCCGTGCGGGTGGAGGTCGACTACACGGACTTCGCCACCGCCTACGGCGCCGACTACGGATCACGCCTGTCCCTGGTCGCCCTGACGGAGTGCGCGGAGGACGCGGAGGAAGCCTGCCTGTCCTCCCACGGCCTGGACTCGGCCAACGACACCGAGGCCCGGACCCTGTCCGCCGTGGTCCCGGCCACCTCGTCGGGTGTCCTGGTCGCCGCGGCCGCCGACGGCACCAGCGAGGAGGGCACCGGTGACTACACCGCCACCTCGCTGAGCCCCTCCTCCACCTGGAACGTCGGCCCCCAGACCGGTGACTTCTCCTGGACCTACCCCATGGCCGCCCCGAACACGGCGGGCGGTCTCCAGCCCGACATCAGCCTGTCCTACTCCTCGCAGTCCGTGGACGGACGCGTGTCGGACACCAACAACCAGACCTCCTGGATCGGCGAGGGCTTCGACTACCACCCCGGCTACATCGAACGCCGCTACATCACCTGCCAGGACGACGACACCGAAACCCCCGACCAGTGCTGGTCGCACCACAACGCCACCCTCAACCTGGGCGGGCGCTCCACCGAGCTGGTCTACGACGACGGTGAGTGGACCCCCCGCAACGACGACGGCTCCAAGGTCGAGCGGCTGACCGGCACCACCAACGGCGACAACGACGGCGAGCACTGGAAGGTCACCACCACCGACGGCACCCAGTACTTCTTCGGCCTCAACCGCCTGCCCGGCCACTCCTCCGGAGACGAGGAGACCGACTCGGCCTGGACGGTGCCGGTCTACGGCAACGACTCCGGCGAGCCCTGCCACAAGTCCTCCGACGAGGACGCCTGGTGCCAGCAGGCCTGGCGCTGGAACCTGGACTACGTGGTGGACGTGCAGGGCAACGCCCTGTCCCACTACTACGAGGCGGAGACCAACAACTACGGCCGCCACTTCGAGTCCGAGGCCACCCCCTACGACCGCGGCGGCCACCTCAAGCGCACCGAGTACGGCCTGCGCGACGACGACCCCCACGCCACCGCCCCGGCACGCGTGACCTACTCCGTGTCCGAGCGCTGCCTGCCCGAGGACGGCTTCGACTGCGCCGAGGACGAGCGCACCGAGGACAACGCCGAGCACTGGCCCGACACGCCTCTGGACCAGGAGTGCGAGAGCGACTGCGCCGGGCAGCACTCACCCACCTTCTGGACCACCAAGAAGCTCGACACCATCACCACCCAGGTCCACGACGGGGACGAGTACGCCACCGTCGACACCTGGAAGCTCAAGCACACGTTCCCCGAGCCGGGTGACGGCACCGACCCGGCCCTGTGGCTGGACTCCATCACCCACACCGGACACGTCGGCGGCACCGAGGCCTACCCCGCCATCACCTTCGGCGGAACACCGATGCCCAACCGCGTCGACTCCACCACCGACGGCCTGGCCCCGATGAACAAGTGGCGCGTCAGCGCCGTCTACACCGAGACCGGCGGCCAGGTGGACGTGCGCTACGCCGAGCCCGAATGCGTGGAGGGCGACACCCCCGAGCCGCACGAGAACACGAAGGCCTGCTTCCCGGTGATCCGCTCCCACCAAGGCGGCGCGGACGACATCACCGACTGGTTCGCCAAGTACCCCGTCGTCGCACTGGTCGAGAAGGACCTGGTCGGCGGTCAGCCCGACCGGATCACCAGCTACGACTACGTCGGTGACGGCGCCTGGCGGTACATGGACGACGACGGATTCGTCCAGGAGGACAGGCGCACGTGGTCGCAGTGGCGCGGCTACGACCGCGTCATCGTGCGCACCGGTCATGAGGACGAGGTGCGAACCGAGACCGAGCACCTGTTCTACCAGGGCATGGACGGCGACCACCTGCCCGACGGAACCCGGTCGGCGGAGGTCACCGACTCCACCGGCACCAGCGTGACCGACGAGGAGGTCTTCAACGGCCAGCCCCGTGAGGTCATCGTCCGCAACGGGGTGGACGGCGATGTGGTCTCCAGGACCGTCACCACCCCCTGGAAGCGCGAGACCGCCACCAGCTCCCACTCCTGGGACGAGCGCGGCGCGCACATGACCAACACCAAGAGCACGGACGTCTACACCGCGCTGGCCGACGGCTCGTTCCGCCAGACCAGCACGGTCAACACCTTCGACTCCCACGGCATGGTCTCCACCGTGCACGACCGGGGCGACGTGGCCGACCCCGACGACGACCAGTGCACCTCCACGGCCTACGCCCGCAACACCGGCAAGCACCTGCTGAGCCTGGTCTCCCACACTCGCACGGTCGCCTCCGACTGCGAGGGCACCCCGTCCGAGGGCCAGATCGTCAGCGACACCCGCACCCTCTACGACGGAAAGGGCTTCGGAGAGGCGCCCACCCAGGGCCGCCCGACCCAGACCCAGCGGGCCACCGACTACGACGACGAGGGCGCCGTCTACCAGACGGTCACCACATCGGAGTTCGACGAGTACGGCCGCGCCGTCGAGGTCACCGACGCGGAGGGCAGCACGACCACCACCGCCTACACCGCCGCCCACCCCGGCGGGCACGACGTGAAGGTGGAGACCACCAACGCCCTGGGACACGTCACCGTCGAGGAGTTCGACGCCCGCTCGCAGCCCGTGGCCGAGGTCGACGCCGACGGTAACCGCACCGAGCTGGCCTACGACCCGCTCGGCCGTCTGACCGACGTGTGGCTCGCCGACCGCACGGGCTCCAGTGACGCCTCCCCGTCCATGCGGTTCGAGTACCACGTGAGCAAGGACGCGCCCACCACGGTCGTCAGCCACAGTCTCAACGCCGACGGGGACTACACCACCAGTTACCAGATCCTCGACGGTTTCCTGCGCGAACGGCAGACCCAGGCCCCCTCGCCTGAGGGCGGGCGGGTTATCACCGACACCTTCCTGGACTCGCGCGGCAACACCGTGATCAAGCGCGAGCCCTACCACAACGAGGAGGACCCGGTCGGGGAGCTGTTCGTGGTCAACAACCACGACGAGGTTCCCCGCTGGACCCGTACCGTCTACGACGGCGCGGACCGGGCCACCGACGTCGTCCAGATGTCCCGGGGCGTGGAGCAGTGGCGCACCACCACCGAGCACCACGGCGACCGCACCCTGACCACCACTCCCGAAGGTGGCACGGGAACCACGTCCATCACCGATGCCCGCGGCAACGTGGTCGAGCTGCGCAAGCACCACGGTGAGGAACCCACCGGGGACTACGACGCGACCACCTACACCTACACCGCGCGCGGTGAGCTGGAGACCGTCACCGACCCGGGCGGCAACACCTGGTCCTACGCCTACGACCTGCTGGGTCGGAAGGTCACCGAGACCGACCCCGACACGGGGACGTCGACGTTCGACTACGACGGTCTCGACCGGCTGGTGTCGGCGACCGACGCCCGCGACCAGACACTGCACACCACCTATGACGCCCTGGGACGCAAGACCCATCTGCGGGAGGACTCCGCGGACGGGGCCGTTCGGGCGTCCTGGGCCTACGACACCGTGGCAACGGGACAGCTGACTTCCTCCACACGCCACGAGGACGGCAGCTCCTACACCGACCAGGTGCTCAGCTACGACGCCATGGGGCGTCCGCTGGCCCAGCAGGTGCTGATCCCCGGGGCTGAAGGAGGGCTGGCAGGCCGCTACCTGTTCCTGACGACGTACAATCCCGACGGCAGCGTCCAGGGACGGGACATGCCCGGCGCCGCGAACCTACCTCCCGAAACGGTCGTCTACGAGTACGACGACCTCGGCAACGTCACGTCGATCACCGGTAACGACCACATCGTCACCGAGGCGGTCTACTCCAAGATCGGCAACCTCGTCCAACGCGAGTTCAGCCGCAGACCCCTGAGCACGGACAAGACCTGGCAGACCCTCGACTTCGACGAGAAGACCAACCGTCTGAGCATGGCCAGCGTCGTACCGGAGATCGGTGAGAACTCGCTGTCCACGAAGACCTACGCCTACGACGACATCGGCAACCTGCTGCGGGTCAGCGACGAGCCCACCAATCCGCAGCGCGCCAGCGACGTGCAGTGCTTCGACTACGACCACCTGCGCCGACTGAGCCAGGTGTGGACTCCGAACGCCACCGGCGAGGAGGCCTGTGCCGCCGAGCCCGACGCCCAGAACCTGGGCGGGGCCGCTCCGTACTGGCACTCCTACACCTACGACGAGACCGGCAACCGCGTCGAGGAGATCCAGTACGCGCCGGGCGGTGGACAGACGACGCGCTCGTACTCGTCCCCCGAGGAGGGTCAGGGCCCGGCCCACGCCGTCGCCGCGGTCGAGGAACAGGGCGTCGGCGGAGTCACCGAGCACTCCTACGACTACGACGCGTCCGGGAACATGGTCCGCCGCACCACAGGCGAGCGTGACCAGGTCCTGGAGTGGGGCCCCGAGGGCGAGCTGGCCAGCGTCACCGAGGGTGTGGACAGGACCGAGTACGTCTACGACGCCGGGGGTGAGCGGCTGCTGCGGCGTGCGCACGGGGCCACCACCCTGTACCTTCCGGGCATGGAGGTGACCTGGGACCCGGCCGCGGGAACCGAGGAGGCCACGCGCTACTTCGAGCACGCGGGTGAGACGGTCGCGGTGCGCGAGAACGACGGGGACCTGCACTGGGTCTTCTCCGACCACCACGGCACGGGTGAGATGGCGGTGGACGCGATCTGGGGAGACGTCGTCCAGCGGCGGATGACCGTGTTCGGTGAGAACCGTGAGGCCGCGGGGGAGTGGCCGGGCGAGCGCGGTTTCGTGGACGGCACGGTCGATGAGTCCACAGGACTGACCCAGCTCGGCGCGCGAGCGTATGACGCGGCTCTGGGCCGGTTCATCTCGGTGGACCCGTTGATGGACTTGGCTGATGCTCAGAAAATGAACGGGTATGTGTACTCGAACAACAACCCTGTCTCATTCACTGACCCGAACGGCCTGAACTGGAAGGACCTTCTGTCCAACGGGTGGCACCCTTCAATGGGCGGCGCTCTGACAGAGAAATGGAAGAAGCAGGGGAACTGGCACGGCCCACCTCGCCGTCCCAAGACTCCTACTGGGTGGCACCCGTCGATGGGCGGCGGTTACGCGGAGCAGTGGCGCCGCACTACTGGGTTCCAGACTGTGCCTAGGGCTCCGGTGAGCAGGCCCCCACTGGTCAGCTACACCAACTCTCCCGAGACCGAAGCGCTCAATGACGCCAGTTGGGCAGAGGAGCGATGGGGAAGTTGGAATAGCGAGGCTTTCAGTTCGGGAGATGGTTTTTGGGATTCCATTCAAGGAGGTTTGAGTGGTCTCAATTTGACGCAGATGTTTAAAGATGTATCTTTTGTGGGCGGTATTGTAGGAATGATTGGTTGCCCTGTTTGTGGTGCTGTTGGTGTAGGCGCCGCTGCCCTGGGCGCTTATTTGGGATACCGTGACATGAGATATCATGGCCAGCGAAGCGGGATTATGGGAATCATTGGCGCGGTCCCGCTCCCTGTTGGTTGGGCGGCCCGAGGTGCGCAGGCATCAATGACTTTTATAAGGCAGTCCCAAATTGCAACCAGGGCTCCTAAGGGGGTCCCGGGTATGGGTAATATCAACCGGCGAGTCCGTAGTGATATTGCCGGTACATGGAATGGCAGAATCGGTGTGGCTGCGTCTGTGCAAAGCGTGAGCTCTAGGGCTGAGACTGCGCTTGGTGTCTTCGGGGCTGCGGATCATGCCTGTAATAGCTGTGCTTCGAATTATCTGAACTAAGCGTGGTGTAATATGCGCGATCGTAATTTTAGGAGGGAATGGAAGGTCTCCCGTGTTGGGTACCTTTGGTTCTTTGACTGGGTTCTGGGTCTTATTGTTCCCGCCGTGCGGGGAGTGTACCTGGATGTTCTCGTAGAAGGAAAAGAGGGTGCCTATGCCGGCAGGGCGAAAGTCGCTCTTGCAAGATCCGTATTCCAGGTAGACCTTGCTCTTTTTCCCCTTAGGGCTGCTTTGGTCACTCTACTGCTGTACGGTCTTGGGTTATTCTTTAGCTATTCCTTTTCGGGGCAGATTGGTGCCATGATTGGCGGGGCGACCTCGGTTGGGGTCATGCTGTGCTTCTCCTATTTCGGCTCTGTGGGATTGATTTCTTTTATTGACTTCTTGAGGTCGCTCAGGATTGAGAAGAAATTCGGCGGAGAGGCTTTGTTTGCATCCCTTTCTTTGGGGGTACAATTCCTGATATTTACTATGGCGTTCCCTGTAAGTTTTGCACTTCAGCTCTTCTTGTCTGGCTCCTAGTGCGGATCGGAATTTCAATGGCAAGCCTGGGGGTATCAGATCAGTCAAGTGCGGCGGGCGATTTTTGTTCCGTAAGGTAGCGAAGATACGACCGGAGGCAATCGTGCTGAGGTGGGGCAGGCGGGGTAGGGGACCGGTGACCATGCTCGGCCCTTCGGGGTCGGCAGCGAACGGAGGGAGCCCCGTGTTCGTCTTCTTCAGCAACCGGCTCGGTTGCGTCATGTCCCTGGTGGTCTCGGTCGCGCTGACCGCCCTGCTTCTGTTCATCTTCAACTCCCTGGGCTGAGCCGTGATGCTGCGGCCGGGGAGGCTGGGCGGAGCACAAGGGCTGTGGGAACAGCGATGCCCGGCCGTTGTCCTCGGGGGAGGCGGCCGGGCATCGGTGGTAGTGAGGGTCAGCGCGAGAGGGCGGTTCTCAGGAAGCCGCTCCACTCGGCGGCGGGAAAGGGGAGATGCCCGGCGCCGGGGTGCTTGGAGTCGCGGACGGCAGCGCCGCAGGGGAGGTCGGCTACCTCGACACATTCGACCCTGTCGCTGCTGTAGCTGCTCTTCCGGAAGTTCGTAGGGATGTGCGCGACCTCTACGCAGTCTTGGTCTCGGCCGCTGTAGCTGCTCTTGTAGAACTTGAGCTGGTGACTCATGGTTGCTCCTCCAGTGATTTGGCAGCATTGTTGATGAACTCTGCTGATTGGGACGTAGACAGTGCTACCCCCTGAAGGTTCCCGAAAGCAACGTTGTACTCCTCGATCTCCTCAGAACGTTCGAGGAAAAGGCTGGTAGTAGCTGTTCCCACATAGACGATTGGTGTGTCCTTCGGTTCTGGGAAGTCCAGGATTGTGAAGGACCCTTCCATGCCCAGATGCTCACCTGCCTCATAGGGAAGTATTTGCACGTCGATGTTGTGCCGTACTGCGAGATGGCTGAGGTGTTCGAGCTGCTCGTGCATCACTTCGCGACCACCTACGAGGCGGTGGAGTGCGGCTTCGTCGATCACAGCGGTCATGCGGGGAGGCTTGACCCTGTTGAGGATGCTCTGCCGGTTGATGCGTGCCTCCACGGGACGGGAGACCTCTTTCTCAGGGATTGCCCGACCGCCTTGGAAGATCGCCGCCGCGTACCGAGGAGTCTGGAACAGCCCAGGGATGAGCTGCGCTTGAAAGGTGCGGATTGTGGCGGCCTCGGCCTCCCAATCGGGGAGTGCGCGCTCACCGAAGACGTCCTTGTACTGCGACCACCAGCCGCTCTGCTTGGCTTGTTGAGCCAGCTCGTGTATCCCGCTGCGTGTCTCCGCGTCCACCTCGTAGAAGTCAGCGAGGGCGTCCAGGTCGGTACGACGCAGACGTCGTGCCTCGGCGGTCTCCATGCGGCCGAGGGTGGCCCGAGGTACACCTGACCCCTTCGCGGCGGCTTCGAGGGTGAGTTTGGCTTCTACACGCAGACTTCGGAGCACGTGACCGAGACGGCGACGCCGGATGTTCGGGCTCTGCTGGCTCATGGGGGCATCCTATCGGGGCAAAACGGGAGTCTTGTTGGAACCGCTTGACTTGCGAGATTCCCATTCTAAGCTAGAGAGTGACTGAGCGATCACGCACAGCGCTTCGGTCTGAACGCTACGCCCTGCCCGTTCCGCGCATCACGGCATCCGTGAGACTCCTCCAACGGGCACCACGAAACCCCTGCTCACGCCAAGGAGTGTGTTCGTCATGCCCGCGAAAGCCCCTGCTCCGATGCCCGTGCTGGGTGAGGCCACGGTTCCGCTGACCAGCTTCATCCGGCCGGTCCACCGCCACTACTTCACCCGGCAGCCCGAGCGGCCCAACTACCGCATGCGCCGCTACGACTTCGCCGGAACCCCGGCCGTGATGCCGCTGGTGCGCGCGTTCCTGGACACCTGCGCCGCCGCCCAGGACACCGACTACCGCTACCTCTTCACCCTGCTCGGCAGCGAACTCGCGAACAACTCGATCCGGCACAGCCTCTCCGGTCGACCCGGCGGCAGCTACACCCTGCTCGTCCACCGCCACCGCACCGGCCTGCACCTGGCCTGCCGCGACCGGGGCGGCCTGCGCGACAAGGACTCCCGCCTGCAACCCAAGGAGGACGGCCTGAACCTGGACGCCGAATCGGGCCGGGGCCTAGCCATGGTGGACGCCTTCGCCACCCAATGGGGCGACAACGGCAACGCCCACTACCGCACGGTGTGGTTCTCACTGGCCTACGACCTGACCGGAAGCCGCTGGAACACCCACACCGACCTCTGACATGAAGCGGGCCCAGGAAAGCGCGCCAACGCTTCTCCCGGGCCCTGAACCCCCAACAACCAAACAGCTCATATGCAAGGAAAGAGGATCTGATGCAGAACCCTATCCCCTCGCCCCGGCGTTCGGACGACGTTCGACCGATGCCCCGGCTCATCCCGCCGCTTCCGCGCCGCACCCCGCTCGTCGGCCCGGCCTGCCCGGTCTGCGACCACCCCTCCTGCCGCGTCCGCCGGGCCCAACGCCTGCCCCGCCTGGGCGGCCACCGCTCCGAGTTCGCCCGTGAACACGCCCAGGCCGCCGCCGTCCAGGCCCGCCACCGGCACCTGATCGTCTACTACGGCGAGGCCACCCAGTCCTTCTGGGCCGTCACCCCCACCGGACTCCTCGAAGCCGCCAGCGTTGACGCCCTCCTCCTGGCCCTGTGGCCGCACGCCGCCCCGTTCATGCCGCCCGCCTTGGACGCCGAGGCCGTCACGCTCGTGCTGGCCTGACCGGTCATCACCAGCACCGCGCACGGGCCGGAACCGCCACCAGCGGTTCCGGCCCGCTCACGGCCCAACGGCGGTGCCCGTCGGAGCGGTACCGGCCGCACCACCCACCACGGCCTACTCCTGATGCGGCATCCGGATGTTGTACTGGCGCATCTTGCGGTAGACGGTCGCCCGCCCCATCCCCAGCTCGGCGGCGGCCCCGACGACGGTCGCGCCCGGAGCCGTCAGGCAGCGGACGATCTCGTCGCGCTCCATGGCCTGGATGCGGCTGAGGCGACGCCCGCCGTTGCTCCGGAAGACCTCGGCGGGCAGGTGGTGGACGTCGATGACGTCCGCGCGCAGCGCCGCGTCGCACACCGCCCGCTTGAGTTCGGTGACATTGCCTGGCCAGTGGTAGTCGGCGAGTGCGCGGGAGGCGGCCGGGGTGAAGCCGATCGCCCGCCCCCGGGCCCCCTGCGCGAAGTGCCGCGCGAGCGGCAGCACGTCCTCCGGGCGACGGCGCAGGGGAGGGGCCTCGACCACCGTGTCCACCAGCTCCCGCAGCGCCTCGGGGAGCGCGTCGAAGCTCCGCGCCGTGACCACGAAGGGCTGGGGGCGACCGCCCCCGCGCCGCGCCCCGGCCAGCAGCCGGGCCAGCTCGCTCGCGCCCCACGCCGGAAGCGCCTCCACCCCGGACACGATCACGCACGTGTCGTCCTTGGCCAGCTCGGGAGTCCAGAGCGTGAGCCAGGAGTCCACGTCCTCGGGGGCGGGCGGACGGGCGTTGAGCACCCTCTCCCGGGCGCGGACCTGCCGCCGCGCGAGCGAGGCCAGGGAGGTCCGGCCCGAACCGGGCTCGCCCACGACCGCCAGCGTCCGCCCGCCCACCGCCTCGCGGGCCTTCGCGACGGTGCCGCGCCAGAGCCGCGACGCGCAGGCGTCGGCCTGTCCGCCGCTGGCGGCGCGGAAGCGGAACACCGCGCCCCTGGGCGCGGGCTGGATCCGGCGCCCCGTGCCCCGGGCGAGCATGAGCGCGGCCGTGCTCTGCGCGGCGGACTGGGCCAGCGCCAGCAGCAGGGCCGACGAGGCCTCCGACCAGGTGGTCAGGTTGACGCTGCCGACCAGCGTGCCGTCCGCCGGGTCCAGGACCGGAGCGGCGGCGCAGGTGTACCCGCGCAGCCCCGTGCAGTAGTGCTCCTCCGCCCGGACCAGCGACGGCGCGCGGTCGGCCAGGGCCAGGCCGAGGCCGTTGGTGCCCGCGTCGCGTTCGGCGTAGGAGAACCCGGGCGCGAGGTGGACCCGGTCCAGCGAGCGCAGGATCGCCGCGTCGTTGGCGAGCCTGCTCAGCACCAATCCCTCGCTGTCGGTGATCATCAGGCTCACCGGTTCGTTGGCGATGGTTCGCTGGATGCCCCGCAGGACCTCGTTGCCGCACTCGTAGAGCAGCGAGTCGGTGTCGACGGAACCGGTGAACGCGGGCTCCACCTGTTCGGCGGAGACGCCGTAGTGCTCGCTGCGCCGCCACGAGGCGCGCAGCCGGGGAGCCTCCGCCGGTGTCCGTCCGGCGGTGTCGATGGGTGCGTGTCTGGGCGGTGAACACGTCCGGTCGTGCACGTCGGCCTCCAGGGGGTTCTCTGGCCGCGACCTGGGCGGACGGTCGGTACACCCACCCGGGCCGCGTGACGGCCAGGTTACTCGTCCGTGTCCCGGAGCCCTCGGAGCGACTGTCTCAAACTGAGACACGCGACACACCCCTGAGTTGCGTCCGTCTCCCTAGTCTTCCAGCGAAACGGCCGCCTCAACCCGGCCTCGTGGGAGGAAGCATGTACAGCAAGGACGGCGAGAACTACTTCGTCGTGGACGCGCACGTCGCCCTATGGGACGCGCGTCCCGAGAACCAGCTCAACATCCACGGCAAGCAGTTCATCGACTGCTTCTACGACTACCACCGCAACCTCGGCCCGGAGTCGGAGCTGTGGCCGTACGAGGACTTCCTCTACTACGGCGGCGAGCGCCTGATGCGCGACCTGTTCACCGACGGCTACGTCGACCACGCGATCTTCCAGCCCGCCCACCTCGGCGCCTTCTACCGCAACGGGTTCGGCCAGGCCGAGGAGGCCTTCGCGCTCACCCAGGCCCACCCCGACAAGCTCACCTACAACCACTGCTGGGACCCGCGCTTCGAGGAGGAGGGGCTGGAGTGGCTGCGCCGTGACGCCGAGAGGTTCGGGCTCCAGGGCGTCAAGCTCTACACCGCCGAGTGGAAGGAGGGCTCGCGCGGGTACAAGCTGGACGACCCGTGGACCTACCGCTACCTGGAGACCTGCCAGGAACTCGGGATCCGCAACATCCACGTCCACAAGGGGCCCACGATCCGGCCGCTGGACCGCGACGCCTTCGACGTGGCCGACGTGGACCACGCGGCGACCGACTTCCCCGACCTCGACTTCGTGGTGGAGCACTGCGGGCTGCCCCGCCTGGAGGACTTCTGCTGGATCGCGACCCAGGAGCCCAACGTGCACGCGGGCCTGGCCGTGGCGATCCCCTTCATCCACACACGGCCGCGCTACTTCGCGCAGATCCTCGGCGAACTGCTGTACTGGCTGGACGAGGACCGCATCCAGTTCTCCAGCGACTACGCCCTGTGGACCCCGCGCTGGCTGGTGGAGAAGTTCGTGGACTTCCAGATCCCCGAGGACATGACCGAGTACGCGCCGGTCACCGTGGACCAGAAGAAGAAGATCCTCGGGCTCAACGCGGCCGCGATGTACGGCATCGAGGTGCCCGAGGGACTGGGTCTGACGGCCGACACCGACACCGAGGCCGACGCCAAGGCGGTGGTCTGACATGCGCCCGCCCGGACACACCGAACTGGAACTCGCGGCGCTGCGGGCGCTGGACGAGGTCCACGACCCCGAGCTGGACGAGCCCGTCACCGACCTCGGCTTCGTCCGCTCCGTCAGGGCCGACGGCGGCGCGCTCACCGTCCACCTGCGGCTGCCCACCTCGTTCTGCGCGCCCAACTTCGCCTACCTCATGGCCTCCGACGCCAAGGACGTGCTCACCGACCTGCCCGGCGTGCGCGGGGTCGCGGTCCTCCTCGACGACCACCACGACTCGGAGAGGATCAACCGCGGCCTGGCCGCGGACGCGGGCTACCGCGGCACGTTCGGGGACGAGGCGCAGGAGGACCTGGAGGAACTGCGCCTGGTCTTCCGGCGCAAGGCCCACGCCGCCGCGATGGAGCGGGCGCTGACCCTGCTGCTGCGCGCAGACCCCGGCCTCGCCGAGGAGGACCTGCACGACCTCACCCTCGCCGACCTGCCCGACGACCGGGCGGGGCGGGCGCTCCTGCGGCGCCGCGCGGCGCTCGGGCTGGACGACGACCCGTCCGCGCGCGTGCTCGTGGACGACCACGGGAACCCCTTCCCCCGGGAGGAGGTCCCGCTGCGGCTGCGGTTCGCCCGCTCCACCCGGATCTCCATCGAGGGCAACGCGCACTTCTGCCGGGGGCTGCTGCGCACCCGCTATCCCGGGTCGGAGACCGACCAGGCCCCGCCCGCCCACACACTTCCGCTCACCGTTCAAGCGAGGCAGTCATGAAGGCAGTCCAGGTCGTCGGCTACGGCCAGAACCCGCGCATGGAGGAGGTGCCCGCCCCGGAGGTCACCGGTCCCTTCGACGTCGTCGTCAGGATCGGCGGCGCCGGAGTGTGCCGCACCGACATCCACATCCTGGAGGGGCAGTGGGCGCGCAAGTCCGGCGTCACCCTGCCCTACACGATCGGCCACGAGAACGCGGGCTGGGTGCACGCCGTGGGCAGCGGCGTCACCAACGTCTCCGAGGGCGACAAGGTCATCGTGCACCCGCTGATCACCTGCGGCCTGTGCCGGGCCTGCCGCTCCGGTGACGACGTCCACTGCGAGAACAACCTCTTCCCCGGCATCGACACGGCCGGGGGCTACGCCGAGTACCTCAAGACCTCGGCGCGCAGCGTGGTGCGCATCGACGACTCCCTCGAACCCTCCGACGTGGCCGCGCTCGCCGACGCCGGGCTGACCGCCTACCACGCCGCGGCCAAGGCCGCGCGCCGCCTGCGTCCCGGCGACCGCTGCGTGGTGATCGGCGCCGGGGGCCTCGGGCACATCGGCGTCCAGGTGCTCAAGGCGATCACCGCGGCCGAGATCATCGCCGTGGACCGCAACGCCGACGCGGTCGCCCTGGCCACATCGATCGGCGCCGACCGCGGGGTGGTCGCGGACGGCACGCAGGTCGAGCAGGTCCTGGAGCTCACCGGCGGCCACGGTGCCGAGGTGGTCATCGACTTCGTGGGGGAGGGCGGGGCGACCTCGGACGGTGTGCGGTTCCTGCGCCGCGCCGGGGACTACCACGTCGTTGGGTACGGCGAGAACATCGACGTGCCGACGATCGACGTCATCTCGGCGGAGATCAACTTCGTCGGCAACCTCGTCGGCTCCTACAACGACCTGTGCGAGCTGATGGTGCTGGCGGCGCGGGGGCACGTGCGGCTGCACACCAGCAAGTACCCGCTCGACCGCTTCCAGGACGCGCTGGACGACCTCGGCGCCGGACGGATCCGGGGCCGCGCGATTCTCGTCCCGTAGGGGACCTGCGACCACGCCGGGAGGGAGGTTCCGGTCGGGCCCGCGGGCCCACCGGAACCGCATCCGTTCGCGTGTTGTTGGTGTGCGGCGGTAGGTCCCGTGGGGGTCTTGGTAGGAAAGCGCTTGCCTTGTAACGTGGGTCACCCCGCCGTACAAGGAGGCGTGCCCATGGGGATCCCCCCGCGTTCCGTCCGAAGAACGAGTCCGCTGGTCGCGGGCGTATGTGCCCTGGTGATGGCCGGAAGCTCCACCGCGCTGGCCGAGCCGGACACCGGTTCCGGCATCCAGCTGGAACGGCTGGATCGCGGCCTGGTCGCGGTCGACACCTCGGAAGGCGTTTTCCTGAGCTGGCGCCTGCTGGCCCCCGAGGTCGGCGGGCACACCGACTCCGGGCTCCGGGGCCCGCAGTTCCGGGTGCACCGGGACGGCGACGTCATCGCGATCGTGCGCGACAGCACCAACTTCCTGGACGAGGAGGGCAGCGCCGACTCCGAGTACCGGGTCGTCCCCGTCCCCCGGGGAAGGCCCGGGGTCGGCCCCGAGGGCGAGGCCGCCGTGTGGGCCGAGGGGCACCACGACCTGCCGCTCCAGAAGCCCGAGGGCGGCACCACCCCGGCGGGCGAGGAGTACGGCTACACCGCCAACGACGTCAGCGTCGGCGACGTGGACGGCGACGGACAGTACGAGTTCGTCGTCAAGTGGGACCCCACCAACTCCAAGGACGTCTCCCAGCGGGGCTACACCGGCCCGACGTACGTGGACACCTACACCCTGGACGGCGAGCTGCTGCACCGCATCGACCTGGGCGTCAACATCCGGTCGGGCGCGCACTACACGCAGTTCGTCGTCTACGACCTCGACGGCGACGGCCGCTCGGAGATCATGCTCAAGACCGCTCCGGGCACCCGAACGCTGACCTTCGGGGATGGCGGTGACGGGGAGGCCTCCGGGGACCACATCACCCTGCCGCGCGAGGACGTCGAGGCCGGGGTCGGGCACGGCGACGACTACCGGATGAGCGCCGAGGACTACCGCGAGCACGTCGTGGAGATGTTCCTGGGCTGGCACGAGCACCCCGAGGTCGTGGCCGGGAACTGGCCCGCCACCCTGGAGGAGGCCTTCGGCGAGGAGCCCCGGTACGACTACCCGCTGAGCGAGCCGGACGCCGGGGCCCTCGCGGACTTCTTCCTCGACGAGTACGCGCCCTCGCGCAGCGCGCGCAACGAGCTGCGCGAGTTCGAGGGCTTCGTCGTGGACGGCCCCGAGTACCTGACGGTGTTCGACGGCGAGACCGGCGTGGAGCTGGACACCGTCCGCTACGAGCCGGGCCGGGGCGACGACGGCCTCCTGTGGGGCGACTACGCGATGTCGCGCATCGAGCCGGGCAACCGGGTGGACCGGCTGCTGTCCGGCGTGGCCTACCTGGACGGCGCCAGCCCGTCGGCGGTGTTCGCCCGGGGCTACTACACGCGCTCGGCCGTGGCCGCCTACGACTTCGACGGCGAGGACATCAGCACGCGCTGGATCGCGGACAGCGGGCACGTGCCGATGGACAACCCGTTCAACGCCTCCCCGCACGGCGGCCGGGGCTCCGACCCCGACACGGGCACGCTCGCGGGCCAGGGCTTCCACTCCTTCGGCGTGGCCGACGTGGACGGCGACGGACGCCAGGAGATCGTCTACGGCTCCGCGACCCTGGACGACGACGGGTCGCTGCTGTACTCCTCGCACGCCGAGGGGCCGCCCGGGAGCGACATCGAGGGCGAGACGACCAAGCTCGGGCACGGCGACGCGATGCACGTGGGCGACCTCGACCCGGAGCGCGAGGGCCTGGAGATCTGGACCGTGCACGAGGGCGGCAGGTACGCGCCGTACGGGTTCGCGATGCGCGACGCCGCCACCGGCGAGGTGCTGTTCGGCGGGTACACGGGCACCGACACCGGCCGGGGCATGGTCGGCGACGTCGACCCCGACGTCCCCGGTCTGGAGGCGTGGTCCTCGATGCCGCCCGGCGGTGAGGCCGAGGCGGGCCTGTGGAGCGCCAGCGGCGAGTTCCTGGGCGATGAGACCCCGGGTACGAACATGAGCATCCGCTGGTCCGCCGACATGACCACGCAGACCATCGAGGGCACTCAGCCCCCCAGGATCGAGGACTGGCGGCGCGGCACGCTGCTCACCGCCGGGGGCACGCTCACCAACAACGGGACGAAGGGCAACCCCGCCCTGGTCGCGGACGTGCTCGGCGACTGGCGCGAGGAGCTGGTGCTGCGCACGCGGGACAGCGGCGCGCTGCGGATCCTCACCAGCACCGAGGTGACCGGACACCGGCTGCACACCCTCATGCACGACCCGCAGTACCGGGTGGACGTGGCCCGGCAGCAGACCGGCTACAACCAGCCCGCGTACCCGTCCTTCCACCTGGGCGCGGACACCGACTGGGCGCGGGTGGAGGTCCCCGACGCCCTCTACCCGGAGTAGAAGCGGGCAGGCGTGTGCCCCGGACGGCCCGGCCGTCCGGGGCACACGGAAGTTCCGTGTCACCTTTTCCGGTCGCGAACCGTCGAGGAGAGGACTCCTACGATTCCCGACCCGAAGAGGGAGCAGTGGCATGAACGCCGTCTACGTCCTGGTGACCGTGCTCGCCATCCTGGCCAACGGCGGCATGGCCGTCGCCGACCTGCTGCGCGCGCGGTTCGTCCTGGCCAACTCCGCCGCCGTGGGCGTTCCCGAGTCGTGGCTGACCGCCCTCGGCCTCCTCAAGGGCGCGGGCGCGCTGGGCCTGCTCCTCGGCCTGCTCGGCGTCCCGGTGGTCGGGGCCGCGGCGGCGCTGGGGCTGACGCTGTTCTTCGTGGGGGCGGTGGTCACGCACCTGCGTGCCCGGAACTACGCACTCGCCTACCCGCTCGTCTACCTGGCGCTGGCCCTGGGCTCGCTGGTCCTGTACTTCACCGTGTGAGGGGCCCTGCCACGTCAGATCCCGGCGGGGCGACCCCGCCGGGCGAGGTCGCGGCGGGTGGGGCGTGACCACCGCTCCACCGAAGGCATAGCCGCCGCTGTGCCGGAGAGGACTCCGACCCGAGGCGGCCTCAGTCCGAGGACGCGCCCTTGCCGCCGTCCCCTCCACGGTTCCCGTGGTCGTGTCCGAAGGCGGGCAGGCCGCGGGCCGCGGTGGTCAGCGCGGTGCGCAGCAGCGGCCCCACGCTCTCCGACGGAGAACCTGGCCCGTCGCCCCCCAGGCGCGCCCGCTCCTCGGCGGCCAGGCGCAGCGCCGAGTTGAGGGTGGCCGCCTGGACGCGGACGGGCAGGCTGTCGGCGGGCTCCCCGGTGCGGTCGGCGATGATCCGGGCGAAGACGGACTCGGCCGCGTGGTGGACCTCCAGCCACACCGCCATGAGCGCAGGTTCGCCGCGGGTCATCCGGATGAGGTCGGCGACGGGCCCCTCCACGACCTGCGGTTCGCCGTCGAAGAACCGTTCCCGCTCCAGGTAATCCAGGAGGGGGATGTCCGGGGGGCAGGCGCGCAGGCGTTCGGCCATGTGCTCCAGACCCGTCGTCAGCAGTGGCCGGACGCAGCTCTCCTTGTTGGGGAAGTACCGCCACAGCGTCCTGGTGGAGATGCCGAGCGCGTGCGCGATGTCGTCGCCCGTGGTGCCCGACACCCCGTTCTCGGTGAACAGCCGTACGGCCGCGCGCGCGATCTCCGTGCGGACGATCTCCCTGCGCCGCTCGGTCATGGGCGGGCGGCCCCGCCCCGAGGGTGCGCGGGGCGTCTCCGTGGGCGGTGTTCCTGGCACGACCGCTCCCTTCCCGTGTCCGCGGCGCCTGGGCGGGTCCACTCTACTGACGCCCGGGCCAGGCACGACAATATTTGTCTCTGAGCGACAAAAAGTCCTACAGTGACAATAGCGGCCGCCGTGGCCGCCATCAGCGGCAACGAGAGGGCTTCATATGACCGGCCTGGGCCTGAAGGACAAGAACGTCATCGTCACCGGAGGCGGCTCCGGCATCGGCCGCGCGAGTGCGCTGCGCTTCGCCGCGGAGGGCGCCAGGGTCCTGGTCGCCGACCTCAACGCCGACACCGCGCGGGAGGCGGTCGAGGAGATCCGCGCCGCCGGGGGCACCGCCGAGACCGTGGTCGGCGACCTCAGCCGCCAGGAGGTCGTGGACGAGGTCGTCGCCACGGCCGTCGAACGCCTCGGCGGTGTCGACGTCCTGGTCAACAACGCCGGGATCATGGACGACATGTCCGCCACCGCCGACGTCACCGACGCGGTCTGGGAGCGGCTCCTGCGGGTGAACCTCACCGCGCCCTTCCTGCTCACCCGCGCCGTCCTGCCCCTCATGGTGGAGCAGGGGCGGGGGTCCGTCGTCTTCACCGCCTCGGAGGCCTCCCTGCGCGGCAGCGCCGCCGGGGCCGCCTACACCGCCTCCAAGCACGGCGTGGTCGGCCTGGTCAAGTCCACCGCGGTCATGTACCGCGACAAGGGGATCAGGGTCAACGCCGTCGCCCCCGGCGGCACCGCCACCTCGATCACCGTCGACGTCGCGTCCGCGCCCCACGGTCCGACCACCCTCGGCACCTTCATGTCCAACATGGGCCGCGTGGCCCAGGCCGAGGAGCTGGCCGCCGCCGTCGTCTTCCTGGCCTCCGACGCGGCGAGCAGCATCAGCGGCGCGGTCCTGCCGGTGGACAACGGCTGGTCGGCGGTCTGAGGAGGCGCCCGCGCGCGGACCCGGCCACGGGTCCGCGACGGCGGGCACCGCGGGCGCGCACACGCGTACGCCCCATTTTTTAAGTCAGTCGCTTGACTCAACGCCGTGGCGGAAGTTCACTGTACGTGTACGTACCGCTGACGCAGAGGAGTGACGGCTGTGGGTGCCGACGAGACCGAACGGCTGATGGACTACCCGATTCCCAGCCCGGAGGCGCTGGAGCCGCCCGCGGAGTGGGCGGAGCTGAGGCAGCGGTGCCCCGTCGCCGGGGTGCGGCTGCCCAGCGGCGACCGGGCGGAGGTGGTCACCCGCTACGAGGACGTCAGGCGGGTGCTCTCCGACCCGCGCTTCACCCGGAGGCTCGACGCCGAGGACGCGGCCCGGGTCTCGGCCAGCGCGACGGGCGGCGTGTTCAACAGCGACCTGGCGGCGGCGGTCCCCGACAGCGGGGAGGAGCACCGGCAGTGGCGGCGGCTGGTCGGCAAGTGGTTCACCGCCAGGCGCATGAACGCGCTGCGGCCCGGGATCGAGGCCATGGCCGACGAGCTCGTCGACGGCATGGTGGAGCGCGGCCACCCGGCGGACCTCAGGGCGGACCTGGGCTTCCCCCTGCCGGTGTGGGTCATCTGCGACATGCTCGGCGTGCCCGACTCCGACCGCGACCGCTTCTCCCACTGGTCGGACGCGCTGCTCAACCTCACCCGCTACTCCCAGGAGGAGATGGACCGGGCCCAGGCCGAGTTCCTCGCGTACATGGGCGGCCACGTCGAGGCCAAGCGGGCGGAGCCGCGCGAGGACCTGATCAGTTCCCTGATCACCGAGACCGCCGAGGCCGGGGTCGACCTGCCCACCTCCGCGCTGGTCGCCACCAGCATGGGCCTGCTGGTCGCCGGGCACGAGACCACCGCCAACATGATCGGCAAGATGGTGGCGATGCTGCTGGACGACCGGAGCCGCTGGGAGAGGCTGCTGGACGACCGGACGCTGGTGCGCTCCGCCGTGGAGGAGGCCCTGCGCTTCGACGCCAACGCCGGGCTCGGCCTGCCGCGCTACATCACCGAGGAGACCGAGATCGGCGGTTCCGTCGTCCCGGCCGGGACCACCGTCATGTGCAGCATGGGCGCCGCCAACCGGGACGAGAGCGCCTTCGAGAACGCGGACGAGATGGACCTGGGGCGCGTGCCCAACCCGCACCTGGGCTTCGGCGCCGGGGCGCACTCGTGCCTGGGGCAGGCGCTGGCCCGCACCGAGCTCCAGGCCGTGCTCGACGTGCTGCTGCGCAGGCTTCCCACGCTGGAGCTGGCCGTCCCCGTGGCGGAGCTGCGGCGTCTCGACGGCCTGGTCGTGGGCGGGCTGAGCGAGGTCCCGGTCCGGTGGTGACCGTGTCGCAGGCGCGGACCGAACGTGCCGGCGCCACCCGGGAGCTGATCCTGTCCACCGCCGAGCGCCTGTTCGCCGAACACGGCCTGTTCGCGGTGTCCAACCGGGGCATCAGCGTGGCGGCGGGCCAGGGCAACAACACGGCGGTCGGCTACCACTTCGGCACCAAGGCCGACCTCGTGCGCGCGATCGTGCGCACGCACACCGGGCCCATGGAACTGCTGTGGTCGCGGATGGCCAAGGAGGCGGGGGAGTCCCCGAGAGTGCGGGACTGGATCGCCTGCCTGGTCCGACCGGTGACCCGGCACCTCGCGCACCTGGGCGTCCCGAGCTGGTTCGCCCGCTTCTCCGCGCAGGTCATGACCGACCCGGGCCTGCGCGTGATCATGACCGAGGAGACACTGACCTCGCCCACGCTCAGGCGGGTCCTCCTCGGTCTGCGCGCCAGCCTGCCCGACCTGCCGCCGCAGGTGCGCGCCGAACGCGAGGACATGACCCGCCACTTGATCGTGCACACGTGC
Organism: Nocardiopsis synnemataformans; assembly: GCF_965343085.1. Classification (NCBI taxonomy): domain Bacteria; kingdom Bacillati; phylum Actinomycetota; class Actinomycetes; order Streptosporangiales; family Nocardiopsidaceae; genus Nocardiopsis; species Nocardiopsis synnemataformans. The sequence continues at coordinate 28,259 of NZ_CBDRFA010000055.1, forward strand.
GCCGAACGCGAGCGCGCGCTCGCCGAGGAGACGGCGACGCCCCGGTGCAGCTGGGAGGACACGGCGACAGGGCTGGTCGACGCCCTCACGGGGATCTGGCTCGCCCCCGCCACCCCGGCCACCGGGTACGACCACGCCGCGACGACGAAGGAGGAGCGACCATGAGGGTGACCGTCGACCAGGACTGGTGCTGCGGCGCGGGTCAGTGCGTGCTGCTCGCCCCGGAGGTGTTCGACCAGCGGGAGGAGGACGGCATCGTCGAGCTGCTCAACGAACGGCCGCCGGAGAACCTGTACCCGGCCGTGCGCGAGGCGGGGCAGGTGTGCCCCACCGGCGCGATCCACGTGGACGAGGACGCCTGACCGCGCCGGGGCGGGGGAGCGCGCGGCCCACGACCGGCCCCGCCCGACCGGCCCCGCCCGGCCGGGACGTGCCTGAGGAAGAGACCCGCGCCCGTCCCTCCCCGACCCCGACGCGGCTGGGGACCGCCCGGGGAACACGGGGGCGCGGCCCGCCACAGCTCCGGCGGGCCGCTCCCCGTCGCCTTGGGTCAGTGGCCGCCGGTGAGGGTTCCGGACAGCTCCCGGTGCAGGTGCGCGCTGGGCCCGTTGAGGCCGGTGATCTCCACCTTCACGTCGTGCCTGCGGAAGTGCTCGGTGACCTGGTCCAGGGCGGCCACGGCCGAGGAGTCCCACACGTGCGCGTTGGACATGTCGACCACCGCCTTCTCCAGGCCCTGTTCGGTGTAGTCGAACCGGTTGACCAGCTCGCCGGTGGAGGCGAAGAACACCTCGCCGTTGACCGAGTACACGCGGGTGCCGCCCTCGGGGTCGAGCACGCTGGTGACGTCGGCCTGCATGGCGGCCCGGCGGGCGAAGAGCACCATGGACACCACGACCCCGACGATCACGCCCAGGGCCAGGTTGTGGGTGGCCACGACCACGGCGACGGTGATGACCATGACCAGGGTCTCGGTCCAGGGCATCCGCCTCAGGGTGGCCGGGGCGACGCTGTGCCAGTCGAAGGTCACGATGGCCACGAAGAACATCACCGCGACCAGCGCCGCGACCGGGATCATGCCCACCAGGTCGCCCAGGGCCACGCACAGGATGATCAGGAACACACCGGCCAGGAAGGTGGAGACGCGGGTGCGGGCGCCGGACTTGACGTTGATCATGGTCTGGCCGATCATCGCGCATGCGGCCATGCCGCCGAAGAATCCGACCAGGACGTTGGCGATGCCCTGGCCGCGGGCCTCGCGGCCGTGGTCGGAGGTGGTCTCGGTCTGGTCGTCGACGACCTTGGCGGTCATCAGCGACTCCATCAGCCCCACCAGGGCCAGGGTCAGCGAGTAGGGGGCGATCAGGACCAGCGTGTCCAGCGTGTAGGGCACGTCCGGGATCAGCGGCACGGGCAGGGTACTGGGCAGTTCGCCCATGTCCCCGACCGTCTGTGCCGGGATGCCCAGGGTCAGCGCGGCGACGGTGAGCACGACGATGGCCACCAGCGGCGCGGGGACCGCCTTGGTCAGGCGGGGCAGGCCGAAGATGATGACCAGGCCCACGGCCACCATGACGTAGATCGGCACGCCCACGCCCTCCAGGTAGGGCAGCTGGGCCGTGAAGATGAGGATGGCCAGGGCGTTGATGAACCCGGTCATGACGCTGGGCGGCACGAACCGCATCAGCCTGGCCACCCCGAGCAGGCCCAGGGCGACCTGGATGAGCCCGGCCAGGATGGTGGCGGCGATCAGGTGGTCGACGCCGTACTCCATCGACAGCGGCGCCGCGACCAGGGCCATCGCGCCGGTGGCGGCGGAGATCATCGCGGGCCGCCCGCCCAGGAAGGCGATGGACACGGCCATCACGAAGGAGGCGTACAGGCCCACGCGGGGGTCGACCCCGGCGATGAGGGAGAAGGCGATGGCCTCGGGGATCAGGGCCAGGGCCACGACCAGCCCGGCCAGCACGTCGGCGCGCAGCTGCGCTGCGGCGGGGATCCGGGCCTTGAGGGACCGGGGGGTCTTCACGGGCAGTTTCATGACACCCATCGGGTTTCGGGCAGTCCACAACGAGGACCGCGGTATTCGGGTGAGGCGTTCGTGCACGGCGCGAACGCGCGCCGGGTGGGGCGGGGCGCGCTCGTGCGCACGGGGATCCGAGGCGTCGTCCGTGACGCCCCGGGGCGGCTTCGTCGCCGCGGGCCCGGCCGTGCCCCTGGGCGGGCCGGGAGAGAGTGCGGTGGTCACCCGCTCGTGCGCGGGTGACGGCCCGGAGAGACTGTAGTCTCACGTGAGATTCCGAGCCGCTCTCGGTGGCTGAGACAACCCTCACACGGTGGAAGTGTGCGGGGGCTCCTCCAGGTGGGGCGGGCGCTCCGCCCGGCGGACGTGTTCCCCTGGCGATGACGCACCGTGACCACAAGGGTCGGCCGGAACCCGCTCTCCTCCGCCGTGATCTTGTACCTGTAGCGCGTCTCGACCGTCCAACCTCGCTATAAGTACAAGATCACCGCAGGTCAGGGTCCTCGTGGCGCACCAGTAGCGTTTCCGTCCGGTCCATCAGGCGGTGGCGTCGTCGCGGGCGCGCTGCTCGCGCAGCCGACCGGCGAACTCCTCGGCCATCGCCAGCTGGCCGCGCAGGGTCTGGCAGCGGGCGACGATGGCCGCCTCGAAGGCGTCGAGCCTCTCGCTCAGGGCCCGTCGCTCGTCGGGCCCGGTCTCTGCCGAGCTCAGCCGGTCGACGGCCTCCAGGAGCTCGCGGGTCTCCTCCAGGCTGAACTCCAGCGGCTTCATCCGCTTGATGAGGTTCAGGCGGTCCACGTCCGTCTCGGTGTAGAGCCGGAAGCCGCCGCGGGAGCGCGCGGAGGGCTCGACCAGGCCGACCTCGCCGTAGTAGCGGATCGTGCGCAGGGACAGGCCGGTCCGCTCGGCGACCTCGCCGATCTGCATGTGTTGCGCCCCGGACATCGCGGCACCCCCTCTCGTCCACTCGACTCTAACGTCGGTTCCGGCTGGGTGCCGCCCCCCGCACGAGGCGCAACCCCCGTGAGGCGTCCCCTCCGTAAAGCCGTTGTCGGCCCGGCGGACGCTCGGACATAGTGGACCGACCCCCGAGGCGCGGTCCGAACGCGCCTCCCCACACGGAGGAACCACCATGTCCACCCTTCGGGTCACCGCCGAGCGGCTGACGGTCCACCCGCACCCCAACGCGGACGCGCTGGAGCTGGCGCAGGTCGGGCTGTTCCGCGCGGTCGTGGCCAAGGGGGCCTACCGCACCGGCGACTGGGCCGTCTACGTCCCCGAGAGCGCGCTGCTGCCCGAGGACCTCATCGGAGAACTCGGCCTGACGGGCAGGCTCGCGGGCTCCCGGCGCAACCGGGTCAAGGCCGTCCGGCTGCGCGGAGAGCTCTCGCAGGGCATCGTCTGCCGCCCGAAGCTGCTGGCCGACCGCGACCTGGCGGCGGAGCACCGCGACGGCACCGACTTCGCGGGAGAACTCGGGATCACCAAGTGGGTGCCCCCGGTCCCGGTGCACATGGGCGGTGACCTGGTCGACGCGCCGGGCCTGCTGCGGTGGATCGAGGTGGAGAACGCCAAGCGCTATCCCGACGCCTTCGAGCCGGGGGAGCCGGTCGTGGCCACGGAGAAGATCCACGGCACGGCCTGCCTGTTCACCCTGGTCGCCGCGACGGGGGAGGAGTTCGCCTCGTCCAAGGGCCACGGGTCCCGGCGCCAGGCGCTGGCGTTCACGGAGAGGAACCTGTACTGGCGGGCGCTGACCGCCCACGGGGTGCCCGCGGCCGCGCGCAGGCTGGCGGAGCGGTTCGGCGCCGCCCGGGTGGGCGTGTTCGGCGAGGTGTTCGGCGCGGGCGTGCAGGACCTGGAGTACGGCGAGACCGGTCGAAGTGAGAAGCCCGGTTATGCGGTCTTCGACGTCTCCCTGGACGTGGACGGCGTTCTGAGCTGGATCGACGCCGCCGACCTGCCCGAGGTGCTGGAGTCGGTCGGGCTGCCCTCGGTACCGCTGCTCCACGACGGCCCCTACGACGAGGCGGCGCTGCTCGCGCTGGCACAGGGGGAGGAGACCTGGAGCGGTGGCGGCCTGCACCTGCGTGAGGGGATCGTGGTCCGGCCCCGGCGCGAGCGCTACTCCCCGGTCCTGGGCGGGCGCGCGATCGCCAAGTTCGTGTCCGACGCCTACCTCACCCGCAGGGGCGGCACGGAGTACGAGTAAGCCCACCGCGCGGGCGCACCGGTGAGGAGCCGGTGCGCCCGCGCGGCCGTCGCCGCGTGCGCCCACGGCCGAGCGTGCGCCGGTGCGCCCCCGCCGTGCCCCGGGCTCAGCCGACGGGCTTCTCCCAGACCGATACGTGCTGGCGGCTGGCGCTGGTGAACGGCTCCCGGGTCCATCCGTCCCACCGGTCGCGCAGGCGCATCCCGGCGAGCCTGGCCATCAGGTCGAGTTCGGCGGGCCACACGTACCGGAAGGGGATCGACCGGTACGTGCCGCGCCCGTCCGCGACCGTGACGTGGTGCGAGCTCATCGCCTGCGTGGCGACGTCGTAGACGTCGAACCCCAGCCTGTTCGAACCCACATGGAACGGCACGGTGTCCTGGCCCTCCGGCAGCCTGCGCAGGTCGGGGACGCCGACCTCGACGACGAAGCGGCCCCCGGGCGCGAGGTGGTCGGCGGCGTTGCGGAAGCAGGCCACCTGCTCGTCCTGCGTGGTCAGGTTCATGATGGTGTTGAAGACCAGGTAGGCGAGGGAGAACGTCCCCTCCACCCGGGTCGTGGCGAAGTCGCCGACCGTCACCCCGACCGCGTCGCCATCGGATTTGGCCCTGAGCCGGTCGACCATCGCCTCGGACAGGTCGATGCCGTGCACCGGCACCCCGCGGCGCGCCAGCGGCAGCGCGACGCGTCCCGTTCCGATCCCCAGCTCCAGGGCCCGGCCCCCACCGGCCAGTTCCTCCAGGAGGTCGACCGCCGGATCCAGGACGGCGGGCTCGAACATCTCCGCCGACGACTCGTCGTAGGTCGCCGCGACGCTCTCCGCGAAGTGGTTCTCCTGTGCGCTCATCGCAGAACGCTAACCCGCGGCCCCTGCGGGGCGCACGCGGTTTTCCCGAGGCCCCACAGCAGCGCCCCGCACGACCCCGGTCCCGCCACCCCGCACGGCAGGCCAGGGATCTATCCCACACCAACATGCCGCCCCCCAGATTGCATGCTCATTCATAAGGGCGCATACTTATTTCCATGTCCAAGGTACTCACTTCCCTCCCCGTCGGCGAGCGCGTCGGGATCGCCTTCTCCGGTGGCCTCGACACCTCGGTGGCGGTCGCGTGGATGCGCGACAAGGGCGCCGTCCCGTACGCCTACACCGCCGACATCGGCCAGTACGACGAACCCGACATCGCCTCGGTCCCCGGCCGCGCCACCGCCTACGGCGCCGAGGGCGCCCGCCTGGTCGACTGCCGCGAGGCCCTGGTGGAGGAGGGGTTCGCGGCGCTGGCCTGCGGAGCCTTCCACATCCGCTCCGGCGGCCGCACCTACTTCAACACCACCCCCCTCGGGCGGGCCGTCACCGGCACCCTGCTGGTGCGCGCGATGCTCGAGGACGGCGTGCAGATCTGGGGCGACGGGTCCACCTTCAAGGGCAACGACATCGAGCGGTTCTACCGCTACGGCCTGCTCGCCAACCCCTCCCTGCGGATCTACAAGCCGTGGCTGGACGCCGACTTCGTCAACGAGCTCGGCGGCCGCAAGGAGATGTCGGAGTGGCTGCTGGCCCACGGCCTGCCCTACCGGGACAGCACCGAGAAGGCCTACTCCACCGACGCCAACATCTGGGGCGCCACGCACGAGGCCAAGGCGCTCGAACACCTCGACACCGGCATCGAGCTCGTCGAGCCCATCATGGGCGTGCGGTTCTGGGACCCCGAGGTCGAGGTCACCGCCGAGGACGTCACGATCGGCTTCGAGCAGGGCCGCCCGGTCACCGTCAACGGCAAGACGTTCGCCACCGCCGTCGACCTGGTCAACGAGGTCAACGCCATCGGCGGCCGACACGGCCTGGGCATGTCCGACCAGATCGAGAACCGGGTCATCGAGGCCAAGAGCCGCGGCATCTACGAGGCCCCGGGCATGGCGCTGCTGCACGCGGCCTACGAGCGGCTGGTCAACGCGGTCCACAACGAGGACACCCTCGCCAGCTACCACAACGACGGCCGGCGGCTCGGCAGGCTGCTCTACGAGGGCCGCTGGCTGGAGCCCCAGGCGCTGATGCTGCGCGAGGCCCTCCAGCGCTGGGTGGGCACGGCGGTCACCGGCGAGGTGACCCTGCGGCTCCGGCGCGGTGAGGACTACTCCCTCATGGACACCACGGGGGCGGCGTTCAGCTACCACCCGGACAAGCTGTCCATGGAGCGGACCGAGGACTCCGCGTTCGGCCCGGTCGACCGCATCGGCCAGCTGACCATGCGCAACCTCGACATCGCCGACTCCCGCGCCAAGCTGGAGGAGTACTCCAGGGTCGGCATGGTCGGCGCCCCGCACCCGACGTCGATCGGCGCCGCCCAGGCGGCCTCGACCGGGCTGATCGGCGCGATGCCCGAGGGCGGCGCCGAGGCGATCGCCTCCCGGGGCCAGTCCTCCGAGAGCGACGACCTGCTCGACCACGCCGCCATGGAGTCCGGGAACGACTGAGGCCCGGATCCGGCCCGCGCTCCGGCGCGTGGGGGCCGGTCGGGCTTCGCACCGAAGCTGATCCGAGCCTTCGACCCGCGCTCCGGCGCGTACGGGCCCGCAGGACCGACCCGCCGCCGGGGTGGGAACGCTCGCGTGGCGTCCCCGCCCCGGCACCGCCCGTCAGTCCGGCGGGTCCAGCGGCGACATCGCCGGGGAGTAGTTGAACAGCCGGAGCCTGGCCGCACCCGGTTCGGTGAGGGAGACGGCCCCGGGGTCGACGTCGATGATGCTGAGACTGGCCGGATGGCTGGGCACCGTGCGCGCCGGGTCGAGCCCGACGACGGCCACGAGGAAGGCCCGCACCGGCCCTCCGTGGGTGACGGCCAGAACCGTCCGGTGGCCCCCGGCGTGCGCACGCCGGACGGCGGCGCCGATCCCGTCGACCACCCGGTCGGTGAGTTCGCCGAAGCTCTCCGCGCCCGGGGGGTGGAACCGCCCCGCGCGCCACGCGGCGTACACACCGCCGTCCTCCTCCTTGATCTGCGCCGAGTACCGCCCCTCCCACCCGGCCAGGTAGGCCTCGTTGAGCCGGGGATCGCGCGCGTCCGGGCTGACCCCGAGGACCTGCGCGGTCTCCTGCGTGCGGCACAGCCCGGAGGTGACGACGTAGCCGGGGTCCAGGTACCGGACCGTCTCCGCCAGCGCGGCGACCTGGCCGCGCCCGGCCTCCGACAACCCGATGTCCTGCTGTCCCTGGAGGCGGCGCTCGCCGTTCCACGCGGTCTCGCCGTGGCGGACCAGGATCAGCCGCATCATCGGACCGCCTCGGTGTCCAGGCGGTCGCCCGCGGCGTCGAAGTAGGCGTCCGGCGCCTCGGGCAGGCGCAGGCCGGCCGCGTCGCCGGGCAGCAGGTCGACCGGCGTGTCCCGGGAGACGTTCACCCGCGTGCCGTCGGCGAGGTCCACGCCCACGACCCACCTGTCGGCCATCGGCACCTGGTCGGCGAAGGTCGCCTCCAGGCATCCGGGCGCGGACGCCTCGCGCTCGATCCCGAGCGAACCCGCCCGGTACATCGCCCTGACGGCCCCGTCCGGGACCGACGCCGGAGCCGCGCCGCAGTCCACGCCGAAGGCCGACAGTCGCCCGCCCCCGGCCCGGCACTCGACGATGTTCGCCGGGGGAGTGCCGACGAACGTCGCGGCGAACGCGGTGCGCGGCGACTCCAGCAGCTCCCGCGGCGTGCCGAACTGCTCGATCCGGCCGTCCTTCATGAGCGCGATGTGCGTGGCCATGGTCATCGCCTCCACCTGGTCGTGCGTGACGTAGACGCTCGTGGCACCGGTCGACCGGTGGACGCGCATGAGCTCGCCCCGGGTGTCCACCCGCAGTTTCGCGTCGAGGTTGGACAGCGGTTCGTCGAAGAGCAGCACCTTGGGCTGCGGGGCGATCATGCGGGCGATCGCCACGCGCTGCTGCTGGCCGCCGCTGATCTCCCCGGGATACCGGTCGGCCAGGTCCTCGATCGACAGCATCGCCAGCACCTGTTCGCTCCGGGCCCGCCGGTCGGCCTTGGACCACTTGGCCACGGTCAGCGGCCAGGCGATGTTCTGGCGCACGGTCTTGTGCGGCCACAGCGCGTAGGACTGGAAGACCAGTCCGGCCTCGCGCTCGGCGGGCGGCACGATCTCGGTCCCGTCGCCGCGGGCGATGACGCGGTCGCCGAACCGGATCTCGCCCCCGGTGGGGTTCTCCAGCCCGGCGAGCATCCGCAGGGTCGTCGTCTTCCCGCAGCCGGACGGCCCGAGCAGCACGAGGAAGGAGCCCGCCGGAACGTCGATCGAGACGCCGTCGACGGCGGCGGTGTCGCCGAAGTCCTTGCGCAGGTCGGTGATGGTCAGGGAGGCCGAGGAGGCTCCGGAGCGCATGTCGGTCCTTTCGGCCTGCTGGGTGCGCGGCGTTGGGGTCAAGAGTTCGAGTTCCAGGGCTGGGCGGCGCCTTCGAAGCGCCGCGCGATGACGGTTGCCGCGACCGAGATCACCGCGATGACCACGGTGACCGCGTTGGCCAGCTGGGTGAAGTTCTCCGAGGAGTACTGGTAGGTGAGGACGGCCAGGACCGGCATCGCCGGGGTCGCCAGCAGCACGACCAGGGACAGGTCGCGCACCATCTGGACGAACACCAGGACCCCGCCGGTGAACAGGCCGCGGGCGGTCAGCGGTGCGATGACCGCGCCGATCCTGCGCAGCAGTCCGGCCCCCGCCATCACCGCGGACTCCTCGACGTCCCTGGACACCTGGCTCAGGGCCGAGGTGCCCGACCGGACGGAGAACGGGATCGTCGCCGCGATCCCGGCCAGCACGAGGATCGCGAACGTCCCGTACAGGCTCGGGAACGGGCCGATGGGCGCTCCGAACTGCGCGATGAAGGCCGCGCCCAGCGCGATGCCGGGGATGAGGAAGGGCACGAACGAGGTGACGCTCATGGTCCCCACCAGCCACCTCGGGCCGTTGGAGCGGGTGATGACGTAGGAGATGAGCAGCCCGAGCACACCGGCGCCGACCGCCACGCACACCCCGAGCAGGACGGTGTTCCAGGTGGCCTCCAGGATCTGCGGGTTGTTCAGGACGCCCCGCTGCCCCTGGGCGAGCGCGGGGTCGGAGCCGCCGATCCAGTAGTGCAGGGTCAGCCCGGAGGCGAAGTCGTTCGTGCGCAGGGTCAGCGAGCTCAGGACGAGCACGAGGCCGGGCACGACGGTGGTGCACGTGACCAGCAGCCAGGCGAGCCCGGCCACCGGCCACCCCCAGGGGCCGAGGTCCACGCCCCGGCGGCGGCCGCCCTTGCCGGTGATCGTCGCGAAGCTGCGCCTGCCCCCGGTGATGCGCGTCGAGGCGTACATGATCATCGCGGCGACGAGGATGAGCACGATCGAGAGCACGTACCCGCGTGCGACGTCGCCGGTCGAGATCGCCCCGTACAACCGGGTGGAGAGCGTGTGGAACCGGACCGGCAGGCCGAGCAGGGCCGGTGTGACGAAGTTGGAGACCCCCTCGGCGAAGGCGAGCAGCGCGCCGGAGATCATCGCCGGGGCCACGACCGGCAGGGCGATGTCCCTGGCCACCCGCAGCGTGGAGGCCCCGGTCATCTCGGCGGCCTCCATGAGGTCGCCGTTGACGCTGGCCAGCGCCGCGGCGACGAGCATGAACGACAGCGAGAAGTAGTGGGCCGTCAGGGTCGCGGCGATCGGCACGGGTCCCCAGGCCAGCCAGTCCGGGACGTGGAGGCCCAGGTTCATCAGGATCCCGGTGGACCCGCCGATCAGGTCGTTGCGAAAGACCGACTCCCACGCCAGCGCCAGGGCGAAGCTCGGCAGGGCGAACGGGATCGTCGCCAGCAGACCGAGGGTCTTGCGCCCCGGGATGCGGGTCATCACGACCACCCAGGCGAGGAATCCGCCCACCACCGTGGAGCACACGGCGGTGGCGGTCCCCATGAGGATCGAGTTGCCCATCGGCCTCCACAGGAGGTTCTCCGACATCGGGCTGGCGAACACGTCCGCCCACGCCTCGCGGTTGCCGCTCTGGAGGGTCGTGCTGACCAGTCCGCTGAGCGGCGCTATCACGAGGACGAGCAGTACGAGCAGGGTGCCGGCTCCCAGCACCACGGCGGGCTGCCTCAGTGCCGTGCGCGCACGGGCCACCGTGGTGCCGACCGCGGTGCGGCGGTGGGCGGGTGCCGTCGTCATGGTGTCCTTTCGCCGGCGGGGGAGTCGGGGGAGTGGGCTCTTACAGGGTCAGCAGGAAGTCGGCCACGTCGTCGCGGACCTGGGCGGTCTCCTCGGGGTCGATGTCCCAGGCGCCCAGTTCGTCCAGGGGCGCGGCGTCCTCGGGCATCTCCATGTCCGTGCGGACCGGGTAGTCGCCGGGGACGTAGAAGGGCTCGTATCCGGCACCGCCGGTCGCGGAGTCGTCGCCCATGAGGAAGTCGGCGACCAGGCGTGCGGCGGCCGGGCTGTCGGAGCCCTGCACCATGCCGATGTAGGCCGGGAAGGTGATGCCCAGCGACGGGGCGGTCCCCAGGGAGGCCTGGAGCGCCCAGCCCTCCTCCTCGTTGTCCCTGCGGTCGGAGTAGGAGGTGATGCCCACCGGCGGGTCCTCCTGCCCGGTCGCGCCCACGGCCTCGTTGACGTTGTCGGTGTCGTCGACCAAGACCAGTCCGTTGGCGTAGAGGTCCTTGAGGAACTGCTGCCCGGCGTTCTCGACGCCCTCGTTGAGTTCGACCTCGGATCCGAAGTGCTCCTGGTGGGCCTGCGCCATCTCGTCGGAGCGGCGGACGATCTCCGTCACGAGGTCGAGGTAGTCGCCGCGCACGCTCGGGTCGACCATGACGACCCTGCCGTTCCACTCCTCCTCGGTCAGCTGCCACAGGTTCTCGATCGGGCTGCCGTCGGGGTGGGCCTCCTCGTTGTACATGAGGATCTTGGTCGACAGCCGGTTGGCCAGCAGCGGCTGCTGGTACTCCTCGGGCACGGTCTCGGCGACGCGCTGGGGCACGTGGTTCTGGAGGATGCCGCCCGCGATGAGTTCGGTGATGACCACCGGGGCGTCGGAGATGTAGGCGACGTCCGCCGACGGTGTTCCGGCCTGCGCCTCGGACTGCAGGCGGGTGATCTGCTCGGAGGAGGCGATGTCGTGGCCGATGAGGTCCACGCCCGGGTACTCCGCCTCGAAGGCCTCCTCTACGGAGGCGATGCGCGAGGTGAAGGAGTAGACGGTGACCTCCCCCTCCTCCTGCGCCAGTTCGACGAGTTCCTCGTGGGTGGCGTCGTCGAGTTCGTGGGGCTGGGCGGGCCCGCCGGTGTCGGCGGCCTCGGGGGTGCCGCCTCCGCAGGCGGCGAGCGTCACGGCGAGCGGGAGGGCGACGGAGGCGGAGAGCAGTCTCGAAGTGCGCATGGCAGGTCCTTTGCGTCAGTTTTCGCGCAGGCGGGAACGGGGCCGGGGGGATCCGGCCGTCGCGGGGGATGAGGGGACCGGCGGCGTCAGTCGAACGCGGTGAGCAGGTCGTCCAGGTGGTCGAGGGCGGGCAGGATGGTCTCGGGGTGGCGCTGGGCGACGGTGAGCACGATGGCGTTCGCGATCATCATCGGGACGCTCAGGGAGGAGAAGCCCTCCTGGTGTCCGCGCGGGGCCGAGAGCACGGTGGTCGGAGCCGGGTCGAGGGTGTGCAGGGTGTCCGTGACCAGTACGGAACGGGCCCCGACCTCGGAGGCGTGGGCGTACAGCTGTGTGAGGTTGCGCGGAGCGCGGCGGAACGCGAACGACACGACGACGTCGGAGTCCGACATCGCCAGGACCCGTTCGGCGACCTCGCGTCCTGGGCCGACGAGGTTGACCGGGCGCATCCCGAACCGCCGCAGCCGGCTGTCGAGGAGTTCGGCCAGGACCCCGGAGTTGCCGCGCGCGAAGAGGTAGACCACCCGCGCGCCGACGAGGAGGTCGGCCACCTCGTCGATCTGGGCCTGGCTCACGTGCTTGCCGACCGCCGCGAGGGAGTCGAGTTCGGTGGCCAGGAGGGTGTCCAGGACACTCGCCTGCCCCTGGCCCCGGAGCTCGGCCCGGAACCGGTCGCCCGCGCCGTTGAGGCGTGCCTCGTGGGCCTCGCGCAGGTCCTCGCGCAGCTCCAGGTAGCCCTGGTAGCCCAGCCGCTGCGCCAGCCGGGTGGCTGCGGCCGGGTGGACCCCCGCGCGCTGGGCGACCTCTCCGCCCCGCCACAGGGGAGCCTCGGCGGGGTTGGAGAGCAGTTCGTCGAGGAGGACCCGGTCCGACTTCGTCAGCCGGTCGCGGTACTCGCTCATGCGTTCCTGGAGGTTCACAGCGCCCACGATACAAGCAAGTTTTCTTGCAGAGACTGTTTTTCCTGCAATTTTATTTTCGGTTCATGGGGACTTCACCCTCTCCCCGGAAACCGGCCGGGTGTTCACCCGTGGATCGCTCGGCGGTAAGGCGGGGGACAGGACGCGTCCCGAAAGCCGCCGGTGCGTCCGGTGGTTGCTTCCGGCAGGTGAAGGCGCGTGCGGTACCGCCCCATGCTTCGCACCAGTCACACTTCTGGTCAGCTCACCGGCTCCGGTCGGGGGTTGCGTCGTCTCCGGCCTCCGCCAGGAAGGCGTCCGTCTCCTTCGCGGTGGGGCAGGTGGCCGGGCCGCGGCGGGTGACGGCCAGGGCGGAGGCCGCGTTGGCCCGGCGTGCGGCCGACAGCGGGTCCAGGCCACTGGCCACGGCGGCGGTGAACACGCCCACGTGCGCGTCACCGGCCCCGTTGGTGTCCACGGCGCGCACGGGAAAACCGGGCACCCGCCGGGGAGCCGCGTCCCCGGCCCCGTCTCCCGCTCCGGCCACCACGCAGCCCCGCGCGGAGTCGCGCACGACCACCACGCCGCCGGGACGGATCCGGGGGAGGAGGAGCGCGGCGGCCTCCTCGGGGACGGCGTGCCCGGTCACGGTGGCGGCCTCGGCGGCGCTGAGGCTGAGCAGGTCCACGCGGGCCAGGGCCCGGTCCAGGGTCCGCCGGGGGATGTCGCCCACGACCGGCGCCGGGTCCAGGACCAGCCGCACCCCCTCGGGGAGGTCACCGATCCAGGCGAGCAGGTCGTCGGCGCGCGGTCCGGGCAGCAGCGAGTACCCCACGGTGTAGACGAACTCCCCCGGCCCGGGCCGCAGGGTGCGCAGCCGGTCCAGGGACAGGTCCATCTCGGCGCCCAGCCGGGTGACGAAGGTGCGTTCGGCGTCGCCGTCCACCAGGGCCACGCAGAAGCCGGTGTCCGCGTCGGGGGAGGGGGCGTGCGCCACCGCCACCCCTTCGGAGCACAGCGCGGCACGGGCCAGGTCCCCGTGGGGCCCGGTTCCGTGCGCTCCCGCGTAGACCACCTCCATGCCCGCGCGCGCCGCGGCGGCGACGACGTTGAAACCGCCTCCGGCCACGGTCCGGGCGGAGGAGGCGAACACGCCCTCGCCGGCCCGGGGAAGGGCGTCGACCGCCATCACGACGTCGATGATCACCGGTCCCACGTGCAGGAGGCGTCCGGTCACGGCAGGGGCTCCCCTCGTCTGCGCCGACCGTGGCGGCCGACCCCGCGATCATCTCAGCGGCGGCCGCGGGCGGGTCCCACCGGGTGGGCCGGGACCGACCGCCCGGCGCTCAAGGCTCGGGCACCGGGGGCGGCGGGGCCCAGCGCCGGACGCGGGGAGCGTGGGAGGGGACGCCGTACTCGTCCTTGAGCCGTTCGGGAATGGCGTACTGCATGACCCGGCCGCGGGTGAGGGAACTCAGCTCCAGGTGGGTGGTGACGTGGCCGAGGCGGTCCAGGGCCCACGCGCCCAGCGGGGAGCCGTCCTCGACCCGTTCGAGGATCCCGAGCAGGGCGGGGGAGGCCCTGACGGCCGTGTCCCAGCCGCTGCGCGGAACCCGGAGCCAGTCGGCGCAGGTGTCGCCGATGAGGTAGCGGACGAGGGCGGCGACCACCGGGTCGAGGAGGGTCCCGGGCACGACCTCCTCGTAGAGGTCGATGAGCTGGCGGGTCAACCGCGCCCCCTCCTCGGAGGGGCCCATGTACCGGGTCATGTACAGATCGGAGAACTCGCGGGCGCTGGCCACGTCGGTCGGAGCGTGTTCGGGGCTGACGCCGAGCATGGCGCCGACGATGCGCCAGGCGTAGTAGTAGGACTCCGCGCCCTCGACCGACATGTGCACGCCCAGCCGGTGCAGGGCGTCCAGGACCTGGATGGAGAAGATCATCTGGCCGCCGATCATGTCCTCCTGGCAGATCGGCGTGCCGAGCGCGTCCACGTCCCAGCGGTCCTCACGGCGCATGTGGTAGCGGATGGAGGCGTGCAGCAGGCGCACCTTCTGGGCAGCGGGGACGAACCGGCTCCCCGCCTCGAACGCGTCGGGCTGCATCAGGTAGACGGTGAACTGCCCGGTCTCGGCCATGCGCCGCGAGGGGTACTCCAGGGCGTGGGTGGCGCTGAGCAGCCTGGCCACGTGCGGGATGACGTAGCAGGCGGGCATCGCCGAGAAGGCCAGGGCGGTGGAGATGTGCACGTTGTTGTCGACGAAGAACAGACGGGCCCTCTCCATCTCGCCCCAGTCGACCCAGGAGGGCGGCGCGGCCGTGGCGTGCAGGTACTCGCGGGCGACGTCGGGCAACCCGTCGGGCAGGTCCTGTCCGGCGGTGGAGAAGTAGCGCATGAGGGTGTTGAACTTGCCGACCTCCCCGCGCTCGAAGAGCGTCTCCACCGTCGCGTCGGCGAGTTCGTCCCCCATGAGACGCAGCGCGTTCATGGACTCCGGTGTGTAGGACATGGGGTCCCTTCCTGGGGTCAGGAGCGGCGGGCCGCGGCCGAGGCCACCATCTGGGACAGGGCGGCGGCGGCTCCGTCCGGCAGGTCGGCGCGGGCGAGGGCGGAGGTCGCGGCCCGGACGCGCTGGTCGATCATCCCCTCGACGCGCTCGGGGGCCCCGGTGCGCCGCATGATCGACCGCACTCTGGACAGGCCCTCGCCGTCCAGGCCGCGGCGGCCGAGCAGACCGCGCAGCTCCCGGCGCTCGGCCGGGGTGGCGGCCGACCAGGTCTCCGCGAGCAGGACGGTGGGCCGGTTGCCCCGGACGTCGTCCAGGTTCGACTTGCCCGTGCGCTCCGGGTCGCCGAACAGTCCCAGCAGGTCGTCCCGCAGCTGGAAGGCCTCGCCCAGGGGAAGCCCGTAGGCGGTGAAGGCCTCCATCATCGAGCCCGGGGCGCCGGCCAGCGCACCGCCGATGCGCAGGGGGTGCTCGACCGTGTACTTGGCCGTCTTGTACCGGATCACCTGGAGCGAGCGGCCGGTGTCGGGAGGGGAGCCGGTGCGCAGGACCTCCAGGCACTCCCCGGCGATCAGTTCCCGGGCCATGACCAGCCACAACTCACGGGCGCGGGACAGGTAGGCCGAGGGCAGGCCGCAGCACAGGAACAGCTCCGCGGCCCACGACATGAGCAGGTCCCCGGTCAGCAGGGCCAGGGCGCGGCTCCCGGCGTGGGGCCTGGCCCTGCCGGTGAACGCCGCGCGCAGGGCGACGTGGGCGCTCGGCACTCCGTGCCGCATCGGACTCTCGTCGATGAGGTCGTCGTGGACGACGGCCGCGGCGTGCACCAGTTCCATCGCGGCGGCGGCCCTGACCAGCGCGTCGCTGTCCGGCTGCCCGGACGCGCGCCACCCCCAGTAGCAGAACGACGCGCGCAGGCGCTTGCCCCCGGTCACCGCCACGTCCAGCTGCTCGGCCACCGGCAGCAGGTCGGCGTCGATGGCGACGAGCCGGTCCGTCTCCCGGCGCGCGAACTCCCGGAGTTCCGCGTCCACCCGGGTCCGGAGCAGGGCCTGCTCCCCGGTCTCAGCCATCGCTCTGGCCGGGGCGGGAGGCCGAGGAGGTGGCTCGTCGGGCGAGCAGTTCCATGTGGGACTCGGCCGTCGGGGCGTACCGTCGCAGCGCCAGCTCGCCGCGCCGCCTCAGTTCCTGTCGGCCGTCCCGGGCCAGTTCGGCCAGGTCCGACCGGCCCTGCAGCGACCGCGCTCCCCGCAGGGCCGCGCCGATCCCGCTGTAGGCCAGGTCGGCCACCCCGGCCGCGAGCAGCAACGGCTCGCTCACGCGGTCGGTGTCCGCACCGTCACCGGTGTGCGCCACGGAGTATCCCCCATTCCCGGTTGACGTGAAAAGGACCGCGGTCGGAAACGGGCGGCGCTTTCGGAAGTCCTGTCCGGTCGGCCGGGGATTCGCTGCGGTTCCCTGTGCAGTGATCATCTTCGGTCATCGGCGTTTTTGTCAACGCAATGGTGTGATCTGGTTCGGTTTGGTGAGAGTTGACGAGGAGAGGGAGAGGGGACAAACGGACAAGGAGGAGGAAAACCGCTACTGGTGTAGGTATTTCCTGTGTTGCCGCAGGTGAAGTGCGTTTGTCTGCTCGGAGTTCGGGTCGGTTCGAATACCGAAGGGGGAAAGTCCGGAACGCCGGAAGTCGGTTCCGTGCGGACTGAGGCCCCCGAATTGCTGGGGCGGCCAGGGCTCGGTGGGGCTTTCCGTGTATTCGCACCCAAGGGGCTGCATAACTCGCATCCGCTTCCATGTCAGACAAAGGCGATATGGGCGGCTTGGATTTTCTGTGGTCGCCGTGCTCCTCCCGAGGCGAAGCCCCCGTGGTCCTCCCGACGCGGAGCCCCGACGCGACCGTGACCCGTGCGCGTGGAGCGGCCGCCGCTCCTCCGGCGAGACCACCCCGCGAACGGACGGTGGGGCCGCGGGCCCTGCGCCCACGACCCCACCACGCGCCCCAGCCTCACTCGGTGCGCAGACCCTCAGGGCTCGTCATCCGCCACAGGTAGGGCAGGCTCGCCAGCGTCACCAGCGCGATCACGCCGAGTCCGGCACCCACGAGCGGGAGGAAGCCCAGCCAGTCGGTGACCGGGAGATCGGCCAGCCGCAGCAGGAGGAGGCCGAGCCCGGTCCCGCCCCCGACGGCGATCGCCAGGCCGAGCACCACCGGGATCGCGGTCTGCCACAGCACCGACGCGGCGAGCGTGGAGCGGCGGGTCCCGAAGGCGATCAGCACCGAGAGCTGCCGCCTGCGCTCCCGCAGCTGCTCGACCGTGGAGATGACCATGCTCGCCCCGATCACCAGCATCGTGAGGACGGCACCGGCCCGGAGCGCTTCGCCGATGGACGTCAACATGCTGCCGCCGCTCTCCGCGTGCAGGGCACGCAGGTCGGTCCCGGGGCTGTCGACCCCGATGTGGTTGCGCACGTGCTCGACGGCGTCCGGGTCGCTCCCGTCGAGGGTGATGAACACCGTGGACCGGAGGTGCTCCAGCTCCTCGACCGGAAGGGCCGACGGGGTGAGGAACAGACCCTGGTACTCCTGCTCGACCAGGGGGTCCGCGGCCCGGGCCTCGCGCACCGGTGGGACCGTCCAGGGGCGGGGCTCGGCGGCGGAGTCGCCCGGAAGGGCGTTGTTGAGGTCCAGCCGGTCCCCCGGCCGCACGGCGGACGCCTCCTCACCCGCGACGAAGGCGTCACCGTCGGCGCAGGAGGAGAACGCGATCAGCCCGCCCAGGGTCGCGCAGTCGGCGACGACCACCGTCCGCGTCCGCCACGGGTCGTCGGCGCCAGGCGGGGCGTCCGCCGGGGGAAGGTGGGCCAGGAGGAACGGGGAGGAGGACTCCACACCCCTGGCGCCGTCGACGCCGCGGGCGAACTCCGCACCCTCGGCGCGGCTCTCCACCGTGGCCGAGGCGATCATCCCCACCCGGTCCGGCTCCTGGTCGCCGCCGGAGGGAACCTGGGCGTTGATCGCGGAGAACAGCATCTGGAGCGCGATCGCCCCGGCCACGGCGAGGGTGACGCCGCTGACGGTGCGGGCCGCGAGCCCGCTGTTCAGCTGGAGGCGCCGCGTGGCCATCTGCCACGACAGCGGACCGCCGCGCAGGCGGCCCACCACGGCCTCGACGGCCCACGGCAGCAGCAGGGTGAACCCCGTCAGGGCCACCGACACACCGACGGCGACGGCCCACTCCGTGCCCTCGGAGCCCTCACCCCGCCCGAGCACGACCAGGACGGCGCAGCCGACGGCCAGGACCAGCACGCGCCACCACAGCCGCCGTCCCCGGTCGGTGCCCTCCCGGAAGACGCCCAGCGGACTGACCTCGACCCTGCGCAGCGCCAGGAGCGTCACCAGGACGGCGCTGACCGGGACGAGCACCACGACGAGGGCGGCGATCAACGGCACCGGTGTGAGGTCCGCGGGCAGCACTCCCGAGCCCGGGAGCCGCACGTCGTCGGCGAACGCCCGGACCACCAGGAAGAACCCGGCGCCCAGGACCAGGCCCAGGACCGCGCCGACGAGGGACTCGCCCGCGGCGATCCTGCGCGTCATCGCCCTGTCCGCGCCCACCAGCCGCAGCGCGGCCAGACGCTGGTCGCGCCGCTCGGCCCCGAAGCGCATCGCGGTGAGGATGAACGCGGCGATCGGCAGCAGCAGCACCACGATGATGACGACGATGAGCAGTACGAGGATCGCGGCCATGCCGTCGCCCCGCTGGTCCGCGCCGAAGCCGGAGACGGCGTACCACGCCGGGTCCTGGGAGAGGGTGTCCGTGCCCAGGTAGAAGTAGAGCTCGTGCGGCCCCCGCAGGCCTTCGGAGCCGATCAGGCCGGTGACCGAGGCGCCCTCGAACCGCTCGGCGAGCAGGGCGCCCTCCGGGGAGCCCAGGAGGTCGCGCAGGGCAGGGGAGACGTAGAGCTCGCCCGCCTCCGGCAGCCGGTCGATCCCCGGAGGACGCACGTCCGTCCCCGGGTCCCCGGGCGCTTCGAGCAGCATGCCCGCGAACATGTCGCCCCGGTAATCGACGATCTCCGGGGCCGCGAGGACCGCGGCGTCGCCGGTCGGCGCCCCCTGCTCCAGGTACACCGGCGCCCGCGCGTCCATCCGGTCCTGGCCCGCCGTGCGCACCGAGGGCGCCGCGGCGGCCAGCAGGAGCACCATCACCCCCAGGCCCACGCCCACCGCGGTGAGCAGCGTCCCCGTCCAACCCGCCCACCCTCCGTTCAGGGTGAGCCTGGCACCCATGGCCAGGTCGCGGTACCACCGGCCGATCACGTCGCCCCCGTGATCCCGGCGGTGGCGTCGAGGGCCTGGCCGTCGCGGACGACGACCTCGCGGTCGGAGTAGGCCGCGACCCGGACGTCGTGGGTGACCAGGACGACCGCGGCCCCGCTGTCGCGGGCCGCGCCCGTGAGCAGTTCCATGGCGCGCTCTCCGTTGAGCGAGTCCAGCGCGCCGGTGGGCTCGTCGGCGAAGAGCAGCCGGGGCTTCGCCACCAGCGCCCGCGCGATGGCCACCCGCTGCCTCTGCCCGCCGGACACCTGGCCGGGGCGCTTGTCACGGACGTCGTCCACCTCCAGGCGGGCCATCCACTCCACCGCGGAGACCTCCGCCCTCCTGCGGGCGACGCCGGCCAGGCGCAGGGACAGCGCGACGTTCTCCACGCAGGTCAGCTCGGGGACGAGCTGGCCGAACTGGAAGACGAAGCCGAAGTCGCTGCGTCTGAGCCTGCTGCGCTCGGCGTCGGACAGGGCCGACAGCTCGCGACCGCCGTAGTGCACGGTGCCGCCGTCGAGGTCGAGGATGCCCGCCAGGCAGTGCAGCAGTGTGGACTTGCCGGATCCGGACGGGCCCATGACGGCGACGACCTCGCCGGAGTCGATGCTGAAGTCCGCTCCGTTCAGCGCGGCGGTCGACCCGAAGTACTTGCGGAGTCTGGTGGCGGTGAGCAGGGCACCCGTGCCCTGCGCCGCGGTGGTGCCGCTCACGCGCCGACCTCCCCGGCGAGCCGGTCGAGGCGGCTGGCGGTCAGCTCCAGCCACCGGATGTCGGCCTCCAGGTGGAACAGGGCGTGGTCGCAGACGAGCTGGTCCGCGAGGTCGCCGCCCGTCTTGCGGCGGGTGAGCTCACGCATGAGGCGCAGGTGCTCGGCCCGCTGGACGTCCAGCAGCCCGGCGGCGTCACGGCCGGTCAGCAGTGCCAGCACGACCTTGGCGTACAGGGTGCTCTGGAGGTAGGGCTCGGGCCTCTCCGGCGTGGCGAGCCAGCGGCCGACGTCGGTGACACCGGCGTCGGTGATGGCGTAGCGCTTGCGCTCGGGGCCGCTGCCCGCCTCCACCCCGTCCACCTCGACCAGGCCGTTCCTCAGCAGGCGCGACATCGTCGAGTAGACCTGCCCGTAGTGCAGCGGCCGGTCGTGCCCGAACCGTTCGTCGAAGAGGCGTTTGAGGTCGTACCCGTGGCGGGGGCCCGATTCGAGCAGACCGAGCAGCGTGTTGCCGATAGACATGGCGGCGACTATACACAATGTGTATAGATGGGGTGAAGAGGGGTGATGTGACCCGATCCCGGCACGGGTTCCCGCGTCCGGGCGGACCCCTCAGGTGTGACCGTTCCCCGAAGGCTCGGCGGCCGTCGCCCCCGGACGGTCCCGCGGGGCCGCGGACCCGCGGTGGTGGATGTGGAGCCGGACCGTGTGCCCGGCCTGGACGACGACGCCCCGTGCGTCGCCGTGGACCTCGTTGCGGGTGTCCGTCGGCACCGGAAGCGGGCCGCTCGGTTTCGACCGAACCGCGGCGGGGCTTTTCCGGTACCAGGCCGGGCCACCGTTGCGCGGCCTTGTGCCTGAGGATTCTCACGAACAGATCAGCGGCACCCGTGGCGACTTTGCAGGTGAACAAGCCCGCGGCGATGACGAGAAAGAACTGGAGGAGTGTCGCGGGGCCGAGTCGGAGTGCGAGTTCGTGGGCAGGCTCCGCCAGATGTAATGGCCCCGGAAAGACGAAGCCAGAGTGCTGAGAGCCAGTGCCTCTTCGCCTGTGCCTTCCCGCTTATCCGAAAAGCGACCACGATGAGGGTACAGGAAAGGGTCGCGGCGCGCGAGGGTGGCACCGCTCGTGGTGTCGTCGTGGGGGACGGGTTCGCCGGGGGACCGCGGGCAAGGGCAGAGGAGCCGTTGACGGTGCCGGATTCCACGCCGGGACACGTGCCGGTCAAGCTGGGAGTACGCCGCACGGTGCCGGTGGCGTCGCCGAGGGTCGTGCGGCGCCAGAGGCGGCCGCGGGGCGCTGTCCGACGGCGCATCGACAAGGTTTTTCGGCGTGGGCGGAGTTGCGCCTTGCTTCCCGGGCTGACGTGCGTAGACATTAGCTGACGTGCGCGGGCATTTGTCAGCGACGTCCTGGTCCCGGCCACGGGGCTTTCTCGGCGACAAGTGCGCCGGGAGGGCGGATGAACCCCGCGACCGTCCCGAAAGCAGAACCCGATTCAGTCCGGGCCGGATCGGAGAGAACGTCCGAACGGCCCTGGCCATTCACAACGTATGGGGATAGAACTGGCTGAGAATAATCAGTGTGTCGCGTCAGTGGTCACCGGCCGGTGGCCGACTGTTGGTCGGCAACTGGGCCTTTGTTCAGCCATATCTAGAAAGGTTGCTTCCCGCCGGTCCCCCTGGCCGGTTTTGCTCCCCCTCCCCCGCATACCGGAGGCAACTGCATGCCAACGACCCATCCACGACGTGCGCAAACGCCGAGTGCTCTGCGGGCACGCCGTTACTTTCGTGCCGCGATGGCGGCCTCGATGGCCGCCGTCATCGCCGGTTCCGTGACCGTGGTGCCCGCCCCGGCCGCGGCGTCGCCGTCGGAGAGCTTCGATGACACCGCCTACCGCGGCGAGATCGAGGTCGTCCGCACCCCGACCGGCGCCGCCGACGACGCGGTGCTGACCGGCCAGGTGTTCGTCGATGCGAACCGGGACAGCGTCAGCGACGGCGACGAGACCGGCCTGTCCGGTGTCATGGTCACCAACGGCCGCGACGTGGTGCTGACCGACAGCGAGGGCCGTTACGAACTGCCCGCGTTCGACAACATGACGGTGTCCATCACACAGCCGTCGGGCTACCAGGTGCCGATGGACGAGCACAACATCCCGCAGTTCCACTACAACCACCTGCCCGAGGGGTCCCCGGAACTGCGCTACGGCGGCATCGAGCCGACCGGCCCCCTGCCGTCCGCGGTCAACTTCCCGCTGGTGGAGAGCGAGCAGACCGCCAACGCCGCCCAGAGCTGCATCATCGCCGGAGACCTCCAGACCTACGACAGGCAGGAGATCGAGTACGCGCGCGCCGGCGCCATCGCGGACCTGGCCGAGCGCCACGACTACGCCAGCTGCGGCACGCTGTTCGTCGGTGACGTCGTCGGCGACGACCTGTCGCTCTACCCCGACATCAAGGACCTGGTCGGCGAGACCAACGGCCCGGTCCGCTTCCTGCCGGGCAACCACGACCTCGACTTCGACGCCCCGAACTCCGAGCACTCCTTCGACACCTACCGCGCGCAGCTGGCGCCGGAGTACTACTCCTACGACATCGGCGACGTGCACTTCATCGCGCTGAACAGCGTCGAGTACCCGTGCACCGCGGCCGCCGACAGCCCCGAGGGCATCGAGGAGCACTGCGCCGACCCGGAGGGCGACCCGTCCTACAACGGCCGCCTGGACGAGGACCAGCTCGCGTGGCTCGAGCACGACCTGGCCAACGTCGACCACGACAAGCTCGTCGTCGTCGCCAGCCACATCAGCCTGCTCAACTACGCCGACGCGAGTTCGCCCCAGCACCAGGTCGACCAGGTCAAGCGGGTGCACGAGCTGCTGGAGGGCCGCAGCGCCGTGGCGGTGTCCGGCCACAGCCACAGCATCGAGAACCTCAAGACCGGCGACGACGTCGAGGGCTGGCGCGACCTCTTCGGTGTCCAGGGCCTGCCGTTCCCGCACATCACCGCGGGCGCGATCTCGGGTGACTGGTACTCCGGCGCGATCGGCGAGGAGGGCTACCCGACCGCGATCGGCCGCGACGGCGGACGCCCCGGCGTGGTGACGCTGGACATCGAGGGCAACGAGTTCCAGGAGCGCTACACCGTCACCGGCGAGTCCGACGACGTGCAGACGCAGCTGGGCATCAACAGCCCCACCTACCGCGAGTGGGTCGAGGAGCGCCAGGAGTGGAACGGCAACCCCGTCGGTGAGGCCCCCGAGCTGGAGGAGCCCCTGGTGGTCGACCGCGCGGACCTGGCCTACGGCAGCTGGCTGACGACGAACTTCTTCTTCGGCTCCACCGGTTCGACGGTCGAGGTCAGTATCGACGGCGGACCGGCCGAGGAGGCCACGCGCACCCAGCAGATGGAGGGTGAGGCCGTCAACGTCGGCGTCGAGTACTCCGACCCGTACGCGGTCTCGCAGCAGCTGGTCCACGGCGGCAGCCTCGCCAACCGGATGATGCACCTGTGGCGGTTCGACCTGCCCAGGAACCTGCACACCGGTGAGCACACCGCCGAGGTGACCGCGACCGACTCCTACGGCCGCGAGTTCACCGACGTCCTCGAGTTCGAGGTCATCGGCCGGAGGTAGCCGCACTTCTCCACCAGGAGGGCCGCCACCCGCACGGGTGGCGGCCCTTCGCCCTGGCCGCGCCAGCCGGTGTCCTCCGGACGCGGCCGAGGCGAGCGCGCGACCCGCCCGCGGGGCGTCGACCGCTGTGTCGGCTGCCGGGGAGTTCGTTCGCGGTGTTCTCGTTCGCGGTGTTCGTTCAGGCCCCGTCGCGGCGGAAGAGGAAGAGCCCGTACCGCGCCTCGGGGTCCAGCCACCGGGCCCGCAGGCTGAAACCGTGCGCTCCCACTTCGTCGGCCAGCCGTTGGCCGTCGAACTTCACCGAGTAGCCGACGTTGAGGAACCGCCCGCGCGGTACGCGCACGGTGAGCCCCAGCCCCGGTACGGGCACCGTCCGGTCGGCCCTGGCGCGAAGACGCCCCTCCACGGTGGAGGTGTCCGCGTCGTAACACGCCTCCGGGACGAAGTCGTCGAGCATGAAGTCGGCGCCGTAGCGACGGTTCAGCTGGGTGAGGTAGTTGAGCCGGAAGTCGGCGAAGGCCGAGTGTCCGGCGGGATCGTTGTAGCAGGTCTCCAGGGCCTCGCGGCTTTTGTCCAGGTCGGCGGAGACCAGGAAGCCCTCGCCCGGGCCCAGGGTCCGGGCGATCTCGCCCAGCAACGCGTCGCGTTCCTCACGGGTGGCGTTGGCGAAGCTGCTGCCGAGGAAGACGACCGCGAGCGGCTCGCCGGGGTGGGTGCGCAGCCAGTCCAGACCGGCTTCGTAGCGCCCCCACAGGCCCGTGACCTCCAGCTGGTCCAGCTCCGCGCACAACGCGGCGCCGCTGGACTCCAGCATGCTCCGGTCCACGTCGATCGGAAGGTAGGTGGTCCCACGCAGGCGCACGCAGCTCTCCAGCAGCAGCCGTGTCTTCTTCGCGCTTCCGCTGCCCAGTTCCGCGATCCGCCCGCAGGCGAGCAGCTCGGCTATCTCCTCGGAGTGGCGCTCCAACAGGTCGCGCTCCACGCGGGTCAGGTAGTACGTGGGCAGTTCGGTGATCCGCTCGAACAGTTCGGACCCGACCGCGTCGTAGCCGAGCCAGGGCGGCAGCCGGGGCGGTGTCTGCTGAAGGCAGTCGCGCACCACCGTGTCCTCCGGCACCGCGTCGCCGCTGTCGGCGAGCGGAAGGACGCGAGCCCGCACCGCTGGTCCAGGTGGTCTCATGGTCTCCTCACGTCCGCCCCGTCGCGGAAGCTCGACTCGCCGCGACTCCAATGCTGTAGGAGGTACTCCTCCAACCGGGTGGCCAAAAGTGTGCTGCCGCGGATGCCGAACACGATGTCGGAGGCCAGTTCGGGTTCGGCGCTCAGCAGCGGCGCGACCACCTCGCGCCGCAGGAGCTGCTCGTGCACCGCGTCGGCCTCGACGTGCTCGGCGTAGAACCGGATGGCGGCCGGACCGCAGCCCAGCCTCCGCATGGCTTTGACCAGCCGGTCCGAGCCGGGGGAGGAGGTGAGTTCGACGGTGGCGAACTGTCCGACCAGCGCCCCGCGCAGCCCGCGATGCAGACCGCACAGCGACATGAAGTTGACCTCGGCCAGCATCTCGGCGGGGGCGGCGTCGAGATAGGCGCCGTAGTCCGCGCACAGGCCCAGCTCGGTCATCATGTCGGCGAAGAGCTTGGAGTGCGCCCGTTCGGGGTCTCCCGCGCCGTACTCGTCGTGCTGCACGGTCACGAGGGCGGCCTTCGCGGGGCCGTTCAGGCGCGGGATGACGAAGGTCTGCGGGTCGGCCTCCTTCAGGTGGTAGAGCGAGCGGTGGGCGACGTACTCGCGCAGCTGCCACAGTTCCCCGTGGCGGCGCAGGTGGTGGGAGGCGCCGAACGCGTCGACGTGTTCGACGAGGAGTGCGCCGAGTTCGCTCTCGACGTCCGCGTCGGCGGCCACCTCGTCCCTGAGCGCGCCGAGGAAGACCCTCTCCATTTCGGCGCGGACCGTCAGCAGCGCCGGGTCCCACTCGCGCTCGGCGTCGACCCCCCGGAACCCGCGGTAATGGAGTTCGTAGCAGCAGTAGAGGGCGAGCTGAAGGTCCTCACCGTAGGGCGGGGACCCGTCCACGGCGGGAAACCCGGGCCGGTCCCCGCGCAGTGTGCCCAGAACCGCCTCGGAGACCGGGCCGCGAGGTGCGGGAAGCGTCGGCGCCTCCGGCATCGTCATGGTCATGGGTCGTGCTCCTTCCCTTCGTCGCCGCGTACACGTCGACGGTGGCTGGTGTCGCAGAACGGGCGGCGCCCGCTGCGGCCGCACGCGCACAGCGCGGTGACCGCCCGGTCGCTGTGCACGCGCGTCCCGTCGGGCGTCTCCACGTCGACCGGTCCGTAGACGAGGATGGGGCCCTCGCCGGTGACGACGACCCGGCGACGGGCCTCAGCCATGGCGCGCCTCGATGACCACGAGCTCCTCCTCCACCTGGTCGGGGCCGAGCAGCCCGCGGGCGCGCAGTGCCGGAGCACGCGCCCGCAGCACCGGCCCGAACGGGATGCGGGCCCTCGCGAGGACCTCGGGCACCATCCCGGCCTTTTTGAGCTGGTCCAACGTGGCCTGCTCGTCGGCGAGCTCGGACTGCACGAGCAGGAGCGTGCCGTCCTCGTTGAGCACCGAGGAGGCCCCCGCGCAGATACGGTCCAGCAGGATCCGCCCGTCCGGTCCCGCGTCCCAGCACCTCGCCATCCGGTGGCGGGGCGGCAGCGGACTGGCGGCGGGCATGTAGGGCGGGTTGGCGAGCACGAGGTCGAAGCGCTGCGGGGCCACGGGAGCGAACAGGTCTCCCCGTCGGACCGTCGCCGGGATCCCGCGCAGCCGACTGTTGAGCCAGCTCGCCAGTACCGAGCGCCGCGACAGGTCGATCGAGGTGAGGCTGGCCGCGCCGGCGCGGAAGGCCTCGATGCCCAGCGCCCCGGTACCCGAGCCGACGTCGAGGACTGAGCGGCCTGCGACCTGGCCGCGCTCGCGCAGCACGGCGCGGAGCAAGGAGGTGTCCTCCTGAGCTCGGTAAACACCCGGTGGCCTCATAAGCAGCATGGGGCCACCACTACCCGGCCCCGAACCGTCCAATCGCCGCACCGAGCCCCCGGCGAGATCGCGTGGTGGTACCGACTGTGGACCGGAAACCACGAGGTCGACATGACTCATGCGGCCTGAGGACGTGCGGTACGCGGGGGCGGATGGCGCGCGTCGGGGCGCTGGTGGCACGTCTGGTCACACGGACCCGGGGCCGCAGGGGTCGCAAGCCGACCCGTGCCTGACGCAGAAATCGAGGAGACCACCGGCGGCCGGTGCGCCAAGATCTGAGAATGGAGATGTCCGATGTTACTCGTGCGATGGCGGCTGCGACTTCGGTCGCCGCGTCGCTCTGCCTGCCAGTCAGCGGCGCGAGCGTGCTCCACAACTCGAACAAGCTGGCACTGCGGCTGACGCCATGCGACGTCTTCGCCCGGGTCGCCCCTGTGGGACAGGAGGTCGCACAGTTCGAGGTCGAGCTCGCTCAGCGGCTCGCCGAGGTCGGATGCCCGGTGTGTCCTTTGGAGCCTCGGGCGGACCCGCGTGTGTACACGCGCGATGGCTTCACGGTGACGCTGTGGACCTACTACGAGCCCGTGACACCTCACGTCTCACCAGTCGACTGCGCCAAGGCGCTGGAACTGCTGCACGTGGGCATGCGTAAGGTCGATGTGCCGAGTCCACGGTTCACGGACCGGATCACGGAGGCGGAAGGAATCGTCGCCGACCCGGACCGCTCGCCGGAGCTGGCCGATGCGGACCGCGTATTCCTCAGCGGCAGACTGGCGAGCCTGCGACGGGCGATCGAGGAGCGCGGTGCCGTGGAGCAGCTGCTCCACGGCGAGCCACATCCGGGCAATGTGCTCAGCACGAAGAACGGCCCGTTGTTCATCGACCTTGAGACGTGCTGCCGTGGACCCGTCGAGTTCGACCTCGCCCATGTTCCCGAGGCGGTCTGCGAGTACTACCCGAACATCGACCAAGGGCTGCTGGAGGAGTGCCGACAGCTCGTCCTCGCGATGGTCGCGGCGTGGCGTTGGGATCGTGGTGACGAGTTTCCGAATGGGAGGCTGTTCGGAGAAGAACTCCTGCGCGCGCTGCACGACGGTCCTCCCTGGCCGACACTGGACACGATGAACAAGCGGCTGGGCGGCTCGTGGAAGTCGCCGAAGGCCACGTGAAAGCGGCAAGGGCCAAACGGCGAGGCTCCACGACCTACGGCTACGACCGCCTGGACAGGGTCGTGTCCGTCTCCCACGACGGGCAGGTGTTGCAGGCCCTCGAATACGACGGCAACGGCCGCCAGACAGCGACCCACCCCGACGGGGCCAGCGAGGACCGCGCCTACGACGACGCCGGGAACCTCACCAGCGCGGATGAGGAGGAGTTGGCCTACAACGACGCCGACCATGTCACCGATGCCCGCGGTGTGGACGTGGGCCACGACGAGGCCGGGAACATGACCTCCCGGGGCGGCC
>NZ_CBDRFA010000056.1:0-56205 GCF_965343085.1 Nocardiopsis synnemataformans
CCCTCCCCCCCCCCCCTCCCCCCCCCCCCCCCCCCCCCCCCCCCCCCCCCCCCCCCCCCCCCCCCCCCCCCCCCCCCCCCCCCCCCCCGCCGTGTGCGTTCAGCCCTTGCCCGACCAGGTCATCCTGACGTTGAAGGTGGCCTCCGCGCTCCCCTTGACGACCACGGCCCCGGCCTCGGCGGTCACGCTCACCCCGAACTCCACCTCGGTCTCCGAGGGGGCGAGCGAGGCAGAGGACAGTTCCCGCAACTGCCCGGACACCGCCTCGGCGACCTTGCGGATCCGGAGCAGGACGTCGTCGAGCCGTTTGTCGCCGGTGGCCTCCTCGGACCTCTTGGAGACGTTGGCGGCACCCTCCCTGCGGGCGGGCACGGACTCGATGCTGACCACGGTGCCGTCGTCGGTGACGAAGTCGATCACTTTGTTCACTTTGACCTCACGTGTTCCTTGGAGGAGGGGAAAGCTATTCCTGTGGGAGAGCTCGGAAAGTAAAATACTGGCAAGTGTCCGCAAAAGGCGAGATTCCGCTGCCGTCCGCGCGGAGGAAACGGTGGGACGAACCAGTTATGACCGGGCGAAACGACGCGCGTGCCCGCTGGTGCGACGGACGCGACGGCACCGGATGGCGTAAGTCGTCAAGGTCCTCAGGGCATGAGAACTGCTGCGAGGCCTCTCTGACAGAACCGGGCCGGGTGCTCTTCCGCGATTCACGCCATCCGGGCGGGTGTGTACTGGTGTTCGGCCGTCAGGAGTGGTTGTCCCTGCTCTCGTCCCTCTCCTGACGCCGCGTCCTGCGATCCGGAGCGTTCCCGGACGTTTTCCGGACCCGTGCCTCAGCCCCCGACCGGGATGATGTCGGTGTCCAGCCGGACGAAGTCCGCCATCGTGGTCACGAAGTGGTGGTCCGGGCCGAAACGGGCGGCGTACAGGTCCCGCAGGGCTCCCCACTCCTCCCGGACGTCCTCTCCCAGAGCCCGGCGGCTGATCAGCAGGTTGCGCCGGGCGGTGGTCAGGAAGAGGTGGTGCTCGCCCAGGCTCTCCAGGCACAGCTCCACGCCGGCCGTGTCCTGGGCGCGGGCCTCCTTGAGCCGTCCCAGCGAGAACAGGTCGTTGCCCAGGTTGACCTCGACCGCGGCCAGGGTGATCAGCGCGTCCGGGAAGATGCCGCGGATCTCCTCCGACGCCGCGCGGTCGAGATCGTAGGCACGCTCGTACTCGCCCGCGGCCCGGAACACGATCGCCGCGTTGGCCCGGGACGCCCACGGGAAGAGGTGGCGGCTGGAGAACTCCTCGTCCATGTGCTCCAGGAGGTCCTCGGCCAGGTCCTCGGCCTCCTCCACCCGGCCGGTGAGGGCCAGGTTCACCATGTGGATGCTGTTGATGTGCAGCATCGGCCTGGTGCGGGGCCCGTGGCGCTGGGCGTTGGCGTCGCGTACCTGCCCGGACAGCTCCAGGGCCAGGTCGTGGTCGCCGAGCCTACGGTGGACCACGGAGAGGAAGACGGGGATGTCCGCGGTGTGGACACTGGCGTCCGCCTCGGCGGCGTCGAAGCGCCGCTGGCAGTCCTCCAGCGTCTCCCGGGCCTCCTGAAGGTGCCCGAGGGCCATGAGACTCAGACCGATGGACAGCCGAGTGCGCAGGGTGGGGATGCCGTTCGTCCCGAACACGTACTTGCGCTGTTCGAGAGTGCGGCGGTCCAGGTCGAGCGCGTCCTGGAACCGGCCCAGACGGCGCAGGCAGACCGCGATGTCGTGCGCGAGGCTCAGGGTGCTCTCGTCGTCCTCGGTGAACCGGGCGATCCTGATCCGGTGGATGTCCTCGAACATGGTCAGGGCCTCGCCGTAGTGGCCGAGGTTGCTCAGGGCGGTGGCCCGTGCGCGGTAGGCGTCCAGGGCCTCCTCGCTCTCCGGGCCCTCCAGCTCCGTCTGCTCCGCGTACATCCGCTCGGCCTCGGAGAGGGCGATCTCGTTGTCGCCCTGGGCGCGGAGGAGCCGGGCACGGAGCAGCTGCACCTGGAACCGCTGCGCGGTGTCGTCGTACCAGGACTCGATGGCGCGGTCCGCCAGGTTCAGGGCCTCGTTGTCGTTCCCGGTCTCCACCAGGTACATGATCACGTTGTAGACCAGTCCGCGGACCTGGAGGTCGTGGCTGCGCCAGGCCTCCGACGCGGTCACGTGGGTGAACAGCAGCTGGTACTCGGGCCAGTTCTGCGGGAGTTCGGGGCCGAGCGGGTCGCTCTGCGCCAGGAGCCGGTGGGCCAGGTCCCGGTAGCGCACGCGTTCCTCGTCGCCGAGCGTGTTCTGCACGACCGTCTGGAAGGTGACGTGCATCTGGAAGGTGTGCTTGGTCCGGTCGAACTCGGCGAGACTGTGCCTGCTCACGTAGCGCAGCACCCTGGACAGGGCCATCTCGTTGCCCAGGATCTGCGCCAGCTCGGGGTTGGCACTCAGGCCCCGTGCCCGGTGGAAGAGGGTGCGCGCCAGCGGGCGGGGACCGAAGAACGCGCACAGCTGGACGAACTCGCGGACCATCCGCTTGAGCGCGCGGTCCCCTCCGCTGCCGCGCCGCAGGTCGTCGAGCTGCATGTTCCAGGCGGCGGCCAGCGGCAGGGGGTACAGGTCCTCCGACTCCACGTGCGTGACGAAGTCGTCGAACTTGTCCTGGATCAGCTGGAGGAAGTCCTCGACGCTCATCAGGGAGTCGCGCAGGTAGGAGCCCACCTGGGCCAGCGCCAGGGGAAGGTGCTCCAGGCGCTCGGCGATCCGGAGGGCGTCCCCGTCGTCCTCCAGGCCCTGGGGGCAGACCTTGCGGAGCAGGGCGACGCTCTCCTCCGGAGTCAGGCTGGGCACGACCGAGCCCTCGCTGCGCCCGCTGGGGATCCAGCTCTGGTCGCGTGAGGTGATGATGATGTCGCCGGGGCCGTTGGTGGGGATCTCCCCCGCGCCCAGTTGGTCCAGGTCGGAGACGTCGTCGAGGACGAGGAGCCAGCGCCCCACCTCGGGGTCGCTCTCCAGCACGTCCCGGACGTGCTGGGCGGTCCTCTCCAGGTTGCCGCCGTCCTCGGCCACACCCAGGTGCCGGGCCAGGTGCATGTAGGACTGCTGGATGTCGGCGGGGCTGTTGGCGGTGATCCACCAGATCAGGTCGTAGTCGTCCCGGTACCGGTGCGCGTACTCGATGGCGATCTGGGTCTTGCCGATGCCGCCCCCGCCCGACAGCAGGTAGATCCCGCCCGCGGACTCCTCCAGCAGGCCGTGGACGCGTTCGAGGATCTTCTCGCGCCCGGTGAAGTTGAGGTTGTGCGGAGGCACGCCGCGGAGCTTGGCCAGGGACCTGGTCCGGGGCTGACGGCTCCGGGGGCGCAGGGCGGTGGGCTCCGAGGGGGCGGACTCCGTCTCGGAGGCGTGGGTGTCGGTCACGGTCGGACTCGGTTCCTCTCGGGGTGCGGCGGTAGTGCGGCGTGCGGTGGTGGAGGGAGCGGTGACGGCGTCGGGGACCGCGGGAGCGGAACCCCCCTCCAGCGCGGCGCGCAGGTGTTCGGCGAAGCGCCGGTACTCGCCGGGCATCTCGGACAGCGCGGGGAGCACGGCCCTGGCCAGGTCCTCCTCCCCGTCGAGCGAGGGAACGAGGGGCGCTCCGGTCTCGATCCGGGCCAGCCACTGGTAGATCCGGGCGGAGTCCTTGAACTCGATGCCGAGCGAGTAGTACACCGACCGCATGACGCTGAGGTCGCCGAACCTGCCGAGCAGGTCCCTGCGCACTCCGGGCAGGAACTCCAGGGCGGTGGCGGCCGGGTCGTGCAGGTCACCGGTGGGCAGTGTCGGGTCCATCAGCTCGCCGCCGAAGACCTCGGCGATCTCGGTGACGGCGAGGCGCCCGTCGCGGGGCGCGTGGGGGATGTTGCGCTGGATCAGCTCCGCGACGGCGAGGTTGACGGGTGCCTGGGTGAGGCGTACCGCGAGTTCGCGGGCCCCGCGCGAGGCGTGGGAGAGGAAGCGCGACACGGGGTCGGGCTCCCAGGGGGTGGCGCTGGGCGGCCGTGCGCCGTCGGGCGGGAGGACGCACACGTCGGCCTCCCACACCTGGATCCCGCCGTCGAGAACCGAGACCCATTCCTCCAGGGCCTCCGGTCCGCACTCCAGGACCGGCAGTACCGCCGCGTCGGCGGGGAGAACGGGATCGGAGCTCTCGTCCGGGGCGCGTGCGAGGGTCCACGAGGCGGGGGAGACGGGTGGCGGGGCCGTCATACGCATCGGCTGCGGTGTGAGCGGCCCCCCGGACCACACGGAGCGGTCGAGGAGGTGCAGGACGGCGGTGGGGATCCGCGAGGCGAGCGCGGCTACCCAGGACCGCAGCTTCGGCTGGCGCCAACCCCGGTCCTGGGTGTCGGTGACGAGAACGGCCGCCTCGGCGCCGTGGATTCTCGGTGCGTGAGCGGCGTGGCCGGGGTGGAAGCGGACGACCGTCGCCCCCGCCCGCTCGGCCTCACCGGTCAGTTCCGCGACACTGCGCTGGTGCAGGCCCATCAGGGACGAGGAGTCGACGAGGACGGCCAGACGGGACGGCCCGTCTGTCAGGTTGCCGAGTGCGTTGCGATACCTGTGCGACAGATCATCCATTTTTGTCCTAATATGGACCTGATATCCGAATCGGCGGGCGTGTCCCCGTTGCCCTCTGGGAATACCTCTCTGGTTCTCCTATCCAATCAGAGAGATTCTAGCCAGGAAAGACGGTGGTTTCCCGCAGGGACGGGGAGCCGTCACGGTCCGGACGCGAATACGACCGGTGTGTGGCGACCGGACCCGGTGTGCCGTGCCCCTCCATCATCCCCCAGGCTCAGGGGCTCTCAGTGTCGCTGGGGCCGCCGAGAGCGTCCCGGAGGAGTGTGTCCTCAAAGGAGTCATGGATGATCGCGATTTTTCGACTGTCCGAATTTTCCCTCGCCCTGTCGCGCAGATAACGGGGGAGCCCGGATATCCGTACCCGGGCGTCGGGTTCCTGGTCGAGTAGTTCCTGGAGAAGGGGAAGGATCGCGCTCTTGGGGCCCCTGATGATGGTGGGGACCCCCTGGTACAGGGCCGCGTCGTAGACGTGCCGTAGGTCCGGGCTCTCGTCGTCCACGACGAGCACCGTCAGGTCCAGGTCGGAGAGGACGTTGGCCACCTCGTTCGCCTCCTGCCTCCATGAGGTGAGGACGTTGCGGTCCTCCACCAGGGGCCGGGCCCGCTGCCGCGTGGTGCGTGCGCGCCACCGGTCCGAGGCGCCCAGGTAGTGCGGTGCCGTCACGCGTTCGCGCACGTGGTAGACGATCTCGTACATCGTGCAGAGCAGGGGCGGGAACGCCACGAGGTCGCGGTGCGGGCTGGCCTGTCCCAGGCTCAGGTGCAGCAGCTCCCTCGGCAGCCGGACGCTCAGCCGCAGTGAGTCCTCGTCCGGCGTGATCAACATCTGCATGGTGGCCTCGCCCATGAGGTCGGCGATCTCGTCGCAGATCTCCGCTTCGCCGACCAGCCTCGTGCTCTGTGGCAGCTCGCCCCTCTCGTCCCGGTGGTCGATGCTGTGCAGGAGCCGGTACCCGCCGGTCACCGGCTCCAGCTCGAAGGTCACCACCGTTCCGGGCGGCCGCACGGAACGGTGGGTGTGGGGTGCCGCGGCAGCGTTCGGTTCCCGGCTCCTGAGCAGCCGCCGGTCCCGGTCGCGGGTCAGGACCTCCTCCCAGTCGCGCCCCATCGGGGAGGCCTCCCGCCTGATCCAGGACCACACCGCGGGCGGGAGTGGTCTTTGGCGCCGGATCTCCTGGTGGACGTGGTGCACCCAGGCGACCCGGGGCGGCGGCTCGCCCAGGGGCGGAACCAGGTCCCACAGGGCGGTGAGGACCCGCCACGCGGTCGTGCCCGTGCCGTGCCGCCTGGCCCTGCGCGTCTCGCTCGGGCGCAGCAGGTCCTCCGGCGGGACCGCCTCCAGGGAGACCGAGTCCAGCAGGTCGTGCAGACTGTCGTAGGCCTCCCTGCCGCACAGGGACTCGTCGGCCAGGCGCTGCGCGGAGACGACGTCGCCCCCGTCGCGCTCGCCGACGAGCTCCTCGACCGGGAGGATGAACGCGATGCCCGAGGGCCGGTCGGGGTCGTTCCACACGTAGTGGTGGGTCTTCTGCATGATCCCCACCAGCTCGCCGGTCCCGGTGCGCACGGCACAGCCGCTGAAGCCGCCGGTGATCCGAACCGGCTGCGAGGCGGGGGTCTCGACCTGGTGGGTGAGCCCGGTGGGCCCGCCGGGCCCCTGGCAGACCAGCGGGGCCTGGAGGGAGCGCATGCCCTCCGGGTAGCCCGCCGTGTACAGGGGCTGCTGCGGCTCCAGGCTCGCGCACTCCCTCAGCACGGGGAAGGACGTGTCGGGACCCGCGTCCCGCAGCCGCAGCACGGCCAGGTCGCGGCTGTCGGGGCCCGCCGACCACAGTTGGGTGTCGACGGTGGCCTCCCACTCCCGGTCGTCGAAGGACTTGAGGCGCACGGTGGCGAGCGCGCCCGGATGCTCCTCCTTGTCCCCGTCGAGGCCGAGCGCGGCGTTGACGACGTGCGCGCACGTGACCAGCAGGCCGGGGGACAGGAGCACGGCACCGCCCACGGTGTCGTACTGGTCGAGCACACGCATCTGCCATGAGGGCTCGTTGGGTTGCAGACCACGCGGGGTACGGGGGGCGGCCACGTTCGGGAGACCTCTCTCGATGTCAACTTTTCTCGGAACAATTCCCCCTCGGGCAGCGGTGAATCAAGAGGCACTGGAGCGGAGGGAAC
This sequence comes from Nocardiopsis synnemataformans, assembly GCF_965343085.1. Taxonomy (NCBI): domain Bacteria; kingdom Bacillati; phylum Actinomycetota; class Actinomycetes; order Streptosporangiales; family Nocardiopsidaceae; genus Nocardiopsis; species Nocardiopsis synnemataformans. The sequence goes on from NZ_CBDRFA010000056.1 coordinate 6,795, forward strand.
AGAGTTCCACGAGTGCTCTCTGTGACGGAAGGGAGTTATAAGGACGAGCGTGGAAACCGGTGCGCACGGGTTCCGGCGCTCTGGTGGAGGGTGATCCGCATCACAGGGGCTCTCATGGGGGCGGGTGGACGGCCCGCGTATGTCCGATCCGACAAACACCGGTGCCCCGGCATGGCCTGGCGGACAATAGTGCCTGGTCGAGAACTCGACGAGATCTCAAAGCGGTGTTGTTCCACGCACGGACGTTGTGACTTGCCGAACAAAGGGCAATGATCTCCCGCAATGTCCATAAACAGCGCGTAAGGCTCTCGTCCGCGCGCTCAAGGGAAGGGAGGGCAGGGTCTTGGACGAGTCCATGCTCTGGTCCGTCGCGACCTTCGGCGTGTACCTCGCCGCCATGGTGGCCATCGGGCTGTGGGCCTACAAGCGCACCGTCTCGCAGTCGGACTTCGTGCTCGGAGGCAGACAGCTCAACAGCTGGGTGGCGGCGTTGAGCGCCAACGCCAGCGACTTCAGCGGGTGGCTGCTGCTCGGGCTGCCCGGCGCCATCTACGTCTCCGGTCTGGGGGAGGCCTGGATCGCCGTCGGTCTGGCCTGCGGTTTCGCCGGTAGCTGGATCCTCCTCGCGCCCCGCCTGCGGGTGTACACCGAGCGCGTGACCGACGCACGTTCGGGGGGCGACTCCGACTCCCTGACCCTCTCCTCCTTCCTGGAGAACCGCTTCAACGACCCCACCCGGCTGCTGCGCGGGGTATCGGCGGTGCTCATCATCGTCTTCTACTTCTTCTACGTCGCCTCCGGGCTCGTCGCCATGTCCGCCCTGTTCGACCAGGTCTTCGGCCTGAGCCCGGCGCCCGCCATCGCCATCGGCGTGGGCATCGTGGTGCTCTACACCGTGCTCGGCGGCTTCCTCGCCGTGTCGCTGACCGACGTGCTCCAGGCCGCGATGATGTGGATCGCCCTGCTGATCGTCCCGGTCGTCGCGATCACCACGCTCGGCGGCTTCGCGGGGCTGTCCGAGGGCGTGTCCGAGCAGAGCACCGGACTGCTGTCGGCCGTCGGCGGCACCGCCCTGGACGCCGAGCTCGGCCAGTGGGTGAGCACCGACACCCTCGGCTGGGTCGTCATCGTCTCCGGCCTGGCCTGGGGTTTCGGCTACTTCGGCCAGCCGCACATCCTGTCCCGCTACATGGGCATCCGCTCGGTCCGGGACATCCCCAAGGCCGCCACCATCAGCGTGGCCTGGGCGGTCACCGCCATGATCCTGGCCGTGCTGGTCGGCTTCATCGGCATCGCCTACTTCGACACCCCGCTGGAGAACTCCGAGCAGGTCTTCCCGCTCCTGATCGAGGCCCTGACCCACCCGCTGGTCGCCGGGCTGCTGCTCGCCGCCATCCTCGCGGCCGTCATGAGCACCGCCGACTCCCAGCTGCTGGTCGCCGCGTCCGCGCTCACCGAGGACGGCTACCGGGCCTTCGTGGACCGCGACGCCGACCCGAAGAGGCTGCTGTGGGTCAGCCGCGTCACCGTGGTCGCCGTCGCCCTGGGTGCCGCAGCCATCGCCCTGTGGGGCAACCAGTCGGTGATGGACCTGGTCGGCTACGCCTGGGCCGGGTTCGGAGCGGGCTTCGGCCCGATCCTGGTGCTCTCCGTGTTCTGGAAGCGCATGAGCTGGTCCGGCGCGCTCGCGGGCATGGTCGCGGGCGGCACCACCGCGATCGTGTGGGACATCCTCGACGCGAACTTCCTCAACACCGGCCTGTACGCCATGGTCCCGGCCGTGATCCTCAGCGTCGCCGCCATCTTCGTCTTCAACGGCCTGGCCAGGGTCACCCCGCAGATGGAGAGCGACTTCGACCGGGTCGATGCCGAGGTCCGCGGGACCGGCTCCGGTTCCGCCCCGGGAGAGTCCGCCCGGGTCTGACCGGCCGCCACACCGGCGACGGCTGGGCGGCGACCGCCCCGGCACCCTCGGCCCGTACCGTGTCCGCGGTGCGGGCCGAGGGCCGCTCTGGCGCACCCGATCCCGGAACGGTAGAACGGTGACATGTCGTCACTGACGGAACACCCGGCCGTGTGGACCCGGACCGACGTCCCCGAGGGGCTCGGGCTGGGCACGCTCCTCCCCGAGCCCGACGGCTACCGCCTGGAGGCCGGGGAGACCGTCGTCGTGGGCGAGGAGCGGTTCTTCACCCGCTTCAGCGTCCGCACCGACCTGGCGTGGACGACCCGGCGGGTGCGCGCCGAGGTCCTCTCCTCCCAGGGGCTGGAGTCGGTCACGCTCGACGCCCACGGAGGCCACTGGACCGGGCCCGACGGCGTCCCCCTCCCCGGCCTGGTGGGCTGCCTGGACGTGGACGTCGCCGCCACCCCGCTCACCAACACCCTGCCCATCCGCCGTCTCGGCCTGCGTCCGGGCGAGTACCGCGACATCGCGGTGGTCTGGATCGACATCCCCTCCCTGCGGGTGCGCCGGGTCCGGCAGCGCTACACCCGCCACCCCGCAGAGGAGGGGCTGGAGCGCTACACCTACCGCGACCCCCTGCACGGCGAGTACCGGCTGTCGGTGGACGGTGACGGCGTGGTCGTCGACTACGAGCGCTTCGCCCGCCGCCTGCGCACGGACTCCTGAGACCGCCCCGAGTCCCCGAGGTCGCGCCCCCTCCCCGTCCCTTCCGGTTCCGGCCACTCCCCGGACTCGTCCCCGAACGCGGGACAGGCGATAATCGGCGGGCACACGCACCACATCCACGGGGGACCGCAGTGACCGACACCGAGCTGAGCCAGGCCCGTCGCGAGATCGTCCGCGACCTCGCAGTGCCCGAGCACTTCGACGTGCACGTCGAGATCGAACGCCGTGTGGCCTTCCTCGCCGAGCGGCTGATCAGCACCGGCTCCACCGCGCTGGTCCTGGGCATCAGCGGCGGTGTGGACTCGCTCACCGCCGGACGCCTGTGCCGCCTGGCGGTGGACCGGGCCCGGGAGAACGGCCACGAGTGCGAGTACGTCGCCATGCGCCTGCCCTACGGCGAGCAGAAGGACGAGGAGGACGCGGCCCGCTCCGTCGCGTTCACGGCACCCGAGCGCTGCCTCACCGTGGACGTCAGGCCCGCCAGCGACGCCATGGCCGACTCCCTGGCGGCCTCCGGGATGTCCTACGCCAGCGATGTCTCGGCGGACTTCGTCCTCGGCAACGTCAAGGCGCGGCAGCGGATGATCGCCCAGTACGCGGTCGCGGGCGGCCTGCGCGGACTGGTGGTCGGCACCGACCACGCGGCCGAGGCGGTCACCGGGTTCTTCACCAAGTACGGCGACGGCGGGGCGGACCTCGTACCGCTGACCGGGCTGACCAAGCGCCGGGTGCGCGCGGTCGCCGCCGAGCTGGGCGCTCCGGAGGACCTGGTGCGCAAGGTGCCCACCGCCGACCTGGAGACGCTCGCCCCGCAGAAGCCGGACGAGGAGGCGCTCGGCCTGACCTACGAGCAGATCGACGACTTCCTGGAGGGCCTGCCGGTGCCCGAGCACGTGGAGACCGCGCTGGTCGACCGGTACCGCGTCACCGCCCACAAGCGCGCGCTGCCCACCGCGCCCTGACACTGAGCCCTGACACTGAGCCCTGCCACCGCGACCGGAAACGTCGCCCGTGTGACGGGGGCGGTCCTGACCCGCGGCGAACGCGGCCGGGCCGGTGGGGCTTCTCGGTCACAGCGCCCACCGGAGCGGCCCGCCCCGGGTGCCGGTTCCGCTTCTGCCCGGGGCGCCGTTTCCGCCTCCGGCCGAGCCGCCGTTTCCGCTCAATCCTGAGCCGCCGTTTCCGCTCGCGCCCGGGGCCCCCGCGCCGGTGTCGCGCGGCCCGACCACCCCGGACAGCTGTTCCGTCTCCGCACACGGACCTTCCCCGAGGGTTCCGTGCACGCTGGCCCGCGGGGTACCGTGTGCGGGAACTCTCCCGGGTTTTCCGGAGCACCGCTCGGCGCGTCCGCGCCCTCCGCCCGGGGGAAGACGGTCCCCGACCCGCCGTGCCCCGACGCGCGGTGGTGCAGGCACCACCTTCCACGGTCGGGCGAACCGCCCCTCGGAGAGGGGCGTCAGATCCATCGCGGCCACCACCCGACCGGACCTACTCTCGTTACCACGCGTCGCCGACAGTAGAGCTGACGCGGCCACGCCACCGGGCGCGTTCGAGAACGCGTCGCCACCCCCTGATCCCGGCCACACGGCCCCCGCGCACCACCGCGCCCGGGGACGCACACGCGTACGGGGTAGACCAAGGAGCGACCGATGACCGTGACCGTCGAGAACGAAGGTGGAGGCGCGTCGTCGGCGTACACCTCCGGCACCGCCCTCCTGCCGTCTCCGCGGACACCGCGTCCCGGGGCGGGCCGGGACAGGTTCCTGGACGTCATCCGGCTGTTCGTGATGGCTCTGGTGGTCATGCAGCACTGGTGGCTGCCGGTCCTGGTCCACGAGCCGGGCTCCTTCGAGGCGGGCAGCGTCCTGTCCACCGAGGGCGGCTTCGTGCTGACGTGGGTCGTCCAGGTCATGCCGCTGATCTTCTTCGTCGGGGGCGCGGCCAACCTCATCAGCTGGCGCTCGGCCTCGGGCCGGGGCATGTCCGCCTCGGACTGGTTCGCGCGCAGACTGCGCAGACTCGCCTGGCCGGTGGTGCCGCTGGCGGCCCTGTGGATCGTCGCCTCCCACCTGTTGGTCCTGGGCGGCGCACCGGCCCAGGCGGTCCTGGTGGGGGCCGAGGCCGCGGGCATGGTGCTGTGGTTCCTCGCCGTGTACGTGCTGGTGGTCGTGTCTACCCCGCTGCTGGTCCGGGCCCAGGAGCTCTTCGGCTGGTGGGTCCCGATCGCCCTGCTGGTAGCCGCCGCGGCCGTGGACCTGACCCGCTTCTCGACCGGCGCTGACTGGGTCGGCTACCTCAACGTGGCCTTCGTGTGGCTGGGCGTGCACCAGTTGGGGTTCCGCTACGCGACGGGGACGATCCGCCTCCGCTACGCCGCGGGGATGGTGGCGGGCGGCGCGGCCGTCGCGCTGACCCTGGCGCTGTTCGGCCCCTACTCGCTCAACATGACGGGCGTGTTCGCCACGGAGTCCTCCAACGTGTCCCCGCCCACCCTGCTGCTCGCCGCCATGGGCGCGCTGCAGATCGGCGTCGCGGTGCTGCTGCGCGAGCGGATCAGCGCCTGGTCGGAGCGCCCCGGCCCGGCGCGTCTGCTGGACCGGATCTGCCCGCAGCTGATGACGGTCTACCTGTGGCACATGCTGCCGCTCAGCGTGGTGGCGGGCGTGCTGGTGTTCGGCCTGGGGATCGACACCCCCGAGCCGCTGACGGGCACGTGGGTGCTGTGGGGCGTGCTGGGGCTGGTGGTCCTGGTGCCGCTGATCGTGCCGCTGGCGCACTGGGCGGTGCGGTTCGAGAACCCGCCGAAGGTGCTGAGCGGTTCCCCGGGCATGGTCCGCGTCCTGGCCGCCGCGGCGCTGGTCGGCGGCGGGATGCTGCTGCTGACGGTGTCCGGCCTGGGGCTCGGCGCGGGTCCGGTGCTCGGACTGCTCGCGGTGCTGGCGGGCGTGGTGCTGACGCGGGCTCCCCGGAGGAGCTGACCGTTCCGCGCCCGGTCCGGGGCCCGGCCCGGAGCGGGGGCGCCACCGTTTCCGGGCGCCCGGCCAACCGCTCTCCCGGCCGCCTCGCGAGCCGGGGGCGCGGCCGGTCCGCGTATCGGGTAGACCGAAGAACATGGACCCGACACGTATCGCCTTCGAAGAACGGGGGAGCGGCCGCCCCCTGGTCCTCCTCCACGGACTCGGGGACCGCCGCCAGAGCTGGACCGCCGTGATGCGGCGGCTCTCGGCGGACTACCGCGTCATCTGCGTGGACCTGCCGGGGTTCGGCGCCTCGCCGGGGCCCGGCCCCGACGAGCCCTACGACGTTCTCACCCTGACCGACGACATCCAGGCGTTCTGCCGCCTGCACGGACTGGAGCGCCCGCACCTGGCGGGCAACTCGCTCGGCGGGTCGATCGCCCTCGAACTGGGGGTCCGGGGCCTGGCCGCGTCGGTGACGGTGTTCTCCCCGGCGGGGTTCTCCGACAGGCTCGCCCGGTGCGCTATACGCGCGGTCGGCGCGCTCTCCCGCCTCGCCACGCACGTCCCGATGCCGGTCAAGGAACGCCTGGCCAACACCGCCCCGGCCAGGACGGCCGCGCGGATCGCGCTGCGCGGAGACCCCTCGTCGCCCGCGGCCAAGGCGACCCGGTTCAGCGTCCGGGGCCTCCAGCACGGCGCGCCCTACATCCGGCTCGTTCCGCACATCGCCGAGTACGTCTTCACGGCGCGGCCGATCGAGTGCCCGGTCACCATCGCCTGGGGCGACCGCGACCGGACGCTGCTGCCGTCCAGCGCCGCGCACGCCCACCACCGGGTGCCCAACGCGCGCATGGTCTCGCTGATCGGCAGCGGGCACATCCCCATGGCCGACGACCCGATCACGGCCGCCGAGCACGTCCGGTGGACCTGCCGCGCCGCCGACCTGGGGAGCGCCAAGGCCGCCGCGCGCAACGCGGCCGGGCGGGTGACCAAACCCGGTCCCCAGGACTGAGCCCGGCCCCTTCGCCGTGATCCTGCCCTTGGCGGCCATGTCGGCGCTCCACAGTGCCACCAAGGGCAAGATCACCGCAGGTCAGGTCCCTCGTGTCCCACCGGCAACACGTGGTCGGCCCGTCAGCAGCCGAAGCCGCCGTCGGCGCTGATCACCTGGCCGGTCACCCACGAGGCCTCGTCGGTGGTCAGCCAGGCCAGCAGCCTGGCCGGGTCGTCCGGCACGCCCACACGCCCGGCCGGGAAGCCGGGCAGGATGCGCTGCATGAGGTCCTCGTCGATGTAGCCGGTCTGCACCGGTCCGGGGTCGACGGCGTTCACGGTGATGCCGCGCGGGCCCAGCTCGGCGGCGATGGTCGGGGTGATCTGGGCCAGCACCGCCTTGGCCGACGCGTACGCCACCTCGCCGGGCAGCGCCCCGCGGATCTGACCGGAGGTCATGAACAGCACCCGGCCGCCGGGGCGCCCGTCGTGCCGCGCGGCGAAGGCCTGGGCGAGCAGGAGGGGCGCGCGGGCGTCGACCGCCCAGTGCCCGTCGAGCATCTCCAGGGTCACCTCGGCCAGCGTCGCGTCGCCGCCGTTGCGCGCGTGGTTGGCCACCAGGACGTCCAGGTGCCCGAACTCGGCGACGGTCGCCTCCACCACCCGCCGGGGCGCGTCGGGGTCGGCCATGTCCGCGCCGACGTCGGCCACGCGGGCCCCGGGGTCGCCGAGCACCGCGCGCACGCCGTCGAGCACGGCGGCGAGGTCGTCGCTGCCCCAGGGCAGCTCCGCGTCGTGCGGCTGGTGGTGGTGGACCATCACCGAGGCGCCGTACGCGGCGAGGCGGCGGGCCACGGCGTAGCCGATGCCGCCGCGCCTGCTCGCCCCGGTGACCAGGGCGGTTCTGCCGCGCAGGGGCAGGGGGCCGCGGGACAGGGCGTCCCGGTCGGAGTGTTCTGGGGAGGGAGAGGGGGAGGAGGAGCGGGAGGAGTGGGCCATGACGGGCCTGCCTTCTGCCGTGGACGGACGGGGAACCGGACGCGCCGCGGATCCGGGCGGCCCTCGGGCGCCGCGGCGCGCGGCGCCGGGGGAACCCTGGCAGAGGGGGTGTGTCCGCGCACCCGGTTTTCGGCGCCCTCCCCGGAGCCGTGTGTCCGGAATGTTCTGTCTCGGGAGTGATGGCGTGTTCTGTTGATCGAGCTCCCCGGTCTACCGCGGTGTCGAGTTCGCGGGATACCGTGGACCCGCTCACCGACGCCTTGAGGAGGCAGTGGATTGACACCATCGACACGACCGGCCCCGGGTCTTCCCGAGCGGCTGCGCGAGGAGGAGCGGCGGCTGTACGGCTTCGCCGCGGGATCCGCCGTGTCCGACGGCTTCGGCTGGCTCGACGCGGACGGGCGCGTGGAGCGGGACCGGCCCGCCGCCGCCTGGATCACCGCGCGGATGACGCACGTGTTCTCCCTGGCCCACCTGCGTGGGGAGGCCGACGCCGGGCGGCTGGCCGACCACGGTGTGGCGGCCCTGGCGACCGGTCCCCTGCGCGACGCCCGGGAGGGCGGGTGGTTCGACCGGGTACCGGACGACACCGAGGGAGACCCTTCCCGGGAGCGCTCCCATGAACTTCCGCGCAAGTCCGCCTACGAGCACGCGTTCGTGGTCCTGGCCGCCTCCAGTGCCACCCTCGCCGGTCGTCCGGGGGCGCGTGAGCTGCTCGACGAGGCGCTGCGGGTCGTCGAGGAGCGCTTCTGGGAGGAGGCCGCGGGAGCCCTGCGCGAGAGCTGGGACAGCGGGTGGACCGCCACCGAGGACTACCGGGGCGCCAACAGCAACATGCACGCCGTCGAGGCCTTCCTCGCCGCGGCCGACGCCACAGGCGACGTCCTGTGGGCCCGCCGCGCGCTCTCCGTCGCCGAGCGCCTGATCCACGGTGTGGCCGCCGAGCACGACTGGCGCCTGCCCGAGCACTTCACCTCCGACTGGAAGCCCGTCCCGGACTACAACCGGGACCAGCCCGACCACCCCTTCCGGCCCTTCGGGAGCACCACCGGCCACCTGCTCGAATGGGCGCGCCTGCTGGTCCACCTGGAGGTCGCGCTCAGCCGTGCGGGCGACCCCGTCCCCGCGTGGCTGCGCACCGACGCCGAGTCACTGTTCGACCACGCCGTCCGGCGCGGCTGGGCCGTCGACGGCGCCGACGGGTTCGTCTACACCCTCGACTGGGAGGACCGGCCGGTCGTGCGCGAGCGCATGCACTGGGTGGTGGCCGAGGCCGCCATGGCCGCCTGGGCGCTGGGGGAGCACACCGGCGGGGCCTCCTACACCGACCTGTACGAACGTTGGTGGGCCTACGCCGACCGGTACCACGTGGACCGCGAACGCGGCAGCTGGCACCACGAGCTGGACCCGGACAACCGCCCGGCCGCGAGCGTGTGGCCGGGCAAGCCGGACGTCTACCACGCCTACCAGGCGGCACTCCTGCCCCAGGTCGGGCTGTCGGCCTCCATCGCGGCCGCCCTCCTGCCCGGCACCGACCAGAACTCCGGAGGAAACGCGTGACCACCCAGAACCCAGGGGACGCGCAGGGCGCCCCGGCCGGAGGGGCCGCGGGGTCCGGCTCCTCCCCCCGGCTCGTCGTGGTGGGCGAGAACGTCATGGACCTGCTGCCCACGTCCCACGGCGCCGACGTGCTCAAGGCGGCGCCCGGCGGCGGTCCGGCCAACACGGCGGTCGCGGCGGCCCGGCTGGGCACGCCCACCCGGCTGCTCGCGCGGATCGGGGCGGACGGCTTCGGCGAGCTGATCCGCGAGCGCCTGCTCGGGGAGGGGCTGGACCCGGCGGGGCTACTCCCGGCGCAGGAGCCGACGGCGCTGGCCCTGGCCACGCTCGGCCAGGACGGGTCGGCCCGCTACGACTTCCGCATGGACGACGCCGCCGACTGGCGCTGGCGCGCGGGGGAGCTGCCCGAGGAGCTGGAACCGGGGGTCCGCGCGCTGCACGCCGCGTCGATAGCGCTGTTCCGCGAGCCCGGCGCCACCCTGATCGAGGCGATGCTGCGCCGCGAGCACGGACGCGGGCGGGTGACGCTCACGCTGGACCCCAACATCCGCCACGACGTCATCGGCGACCCCGTGACCGCGCGGGCGCTGGCCCTGCGGCACGCCGCGCAGGCGCACCTGGTGAAGGCGAGCGACGAGGACCTGGCGTTCCTGTACCCGGACCTGTCCCCTGCCCGGGCGGCCCAGGCCGTCGCCGCGCTGGGCCCGGCGCTGGTGGTGGTGACCATGGGCGCCGACGGGGCCCTCGCGGTCTCCCGGGGCGAGGAGGTGGCGGTGGCCGCGCCGAGGACCGAGGTGGCCGACACCGTGGGCGCGGGCGACTCCTTCATGGGAGCCCTGCTGAACTGGCTGGACCGCCACGACCGGCTGGGGGAGGACCCGCGGGCCCGCCTGACCGGGCTGGACAAGGCGGACCTGGAGGACCTGCTGGGGTTCGCGGTCTCCGTCGCCGCGGTCACGGTGACCCGGGAGGGAGCGAACCCGCCCACCATGGCCGAGGTGGCGGGCGGGGACGGACGGCCGGAGGAGCTGGCCCAGCGGTAGCCCCTGGGGGCGGTGGCTCCTGGGAGCGATGACCCCTGGGGCCGTCCCCGGCTGCCTGCGGGCGCTCCCGGGCGTTTCCGGCTGTCCCTGGTTGCCTTCGGGCGGCGGCAGGCGGAGTCGGGGGCCGGATGAGGGCAGCACGACGTGGGCGGGTCCGGGGGACCCCCCGTATCCAGGAAACCCCGGATCCGGGGCGGGCGGTAGCCCCTGTGGACAACCGCGCCGGGGCGGCCCGCCCGCCTCAGGCGAGGCCCTCCCTCGTCTGGACCACGAGGTGGTCCACCACGTCGGCGAGGCTGCCCCGCCGGGCGTACGCGGCGCGCTGGCGGGCCGCCCCGCTCCCGGCCGCGCGCACCCGGTCGAGCAGGGAAGAAGCCAGGTCGGCGTCGCCGTTGGCGAGCAGACCGGGCAGCGCGGCGTGCAGCAGCCGGTCGGCGGCCGCGTGCCCGGGCAGCGCCTCGCCGGTCAGCGGGTCGGGCACCACGCCCTCCAGCCCGTCCCGGGCGGCCCGCCACACGGCGGCCCGCAGCGCCTGGTCGGGGATGCCCGGCGCGGGGATCCCGTAGCGCACGTCGGTGAGCGCGCGGCTGGCCAGGCCGCGGATGAGCAGGGCCAGCAGCAGCGCCTCCTCGGCGGTGGCGGCCACGTCGCTCACGCGGATCTCCAGCGTGGGCAGGTGGTCCGAGAGGCGGACGTCCCAGTAGACCATCCGCCGGTCCAGGATCGCCCCGGTGTCGGAGAGGGTCCGCACCGCCTGCTCGTGCTCGGCCAGGGAGCGCAGCAGCGGGGGAGGGCCGGCCGAGGGCAGCCGGTTCCAGGTGATCGTGCGCCAGCTGGAGTACCCGGTGTCGCGCCCGGAGTGGAACGGCGAGTTCGCCGACAGCGCCACCAGGAACGGCAGCCACCGGCGCAGGTGGTTGCCCACGGCCACGGCGGTCTCCCGGTCGGGGATGCCCACGTGCACGTGGCAGCCGCACACCACGTGCGACTCGCGCAGCGCGCCGAAGTGCGCGGCGATGTCGGCGTAGCGGCGCCCCTCGCTGGTCCGCGCCGAGGCCGGGTCGCCCAGGACGGCGGTGCCTGAGGCGACCACGGCGAGCCCGGCGGCGCCGGCGGCGCGGTCCAGTTCCCCGCGGGCCGCGCGCAGGAAGCGCAGGGCGTCGCCCGCGTCGTCGCACACGGGACTGTTGGCCTCCACCTGCGCCCGGCTGAACTCGCCGCACAGGTGATCGCTCAGGACGCGGGTGTTGGCGAGCACCTCGGGCGCTCGCGACAGGATGAGGCGGGTGCCGGGGTCGACGACGAAGAACTCCTCCTCGACGCCGAAGGTCGGGGGCACCGTGCGGTTCCCGGTGCGGGTGCCGGCGGACACCGGCCACCGCCTGTCGTGTGCTGCCGTGGAGCGGTTCTCCATGGGCGTCGGTCCCTCCCTGCCGTAGGGCGCTCCCTCACGGAGGCGTCCCGGACTGGATATCCCCGTCAGGGGTGGCCGCGACAGTGTCCTGAAGAAGATAAAAAGCTATCCATGTGATCTTTTGTCCCGTTTGCCGGTATCGCGGGTGTGTCGTTGTGCGCACGTTACGGCTTGATAACCGTGCTCCCGGCCCGTGGGGGAGCCGAAGCGGCGGCGCACCCCCTTCGCGGGAGTGAGCCCCGTCACTGCCCCGGCGGTGGAAACCCAGGTGGGCACCGCGATACCGCGCCCGCACACCCGTCCCGCCTCCCCCGCGGGTACCTCTACCCCGTCCCGTCCCGCCGGGTGCGTGCGACTCCGGGTGAGTATCGGTGAAACGACCAGTGTGGACATCCGCACCTGCCGCGACGGGGGCCCGCTGTGCGAATGTGTGCACGTGGCTGGCAGGAACACACAACCCCCCGTCGCCCGCCTCCGAGGTCGTGACACGGAGCAGCGGGCCCTCGCCGACGCCCTGGAGGACGCGCGGTCCCGCCGGGGCGCCTCCCTGCTTCTCTCCGGCGGCCCCGGGCGCGGCAAGACGGCGCTCCTGGAGCACCTGAGTGGGTCCGCAGGTGGTTTCACCGTGCTCCGCGCGGGTGGGATCGCCGATGAGGCGGACCTGCCCCTCGCCGGGCTCCAGCGCCTCCTCCGCCCCCTCACGGAGGCAACCGAGCGCCTCCCCGAACCCTGGCGCGACCTCCTCCGCGACGCCCTGGCCCGGGGGGCGGTCGCCGACGCCGACCGCCTCACCCTCTACACCGGCCTGGTCGAACTGCTCTCCCGTGCCGCCGCCGACCGCCCCCTCCTGCTGTGCGTGGACGACGCCGACCGGCTCGACGCGCCCTCGCTGGACGCCCTGGCCTTCGTCGCGCGTCGCCTCGGCGGAACCCCCATCGCCACCGTCCTCACGGCGCGCGAGGGCCACGGCAAGCCCGCCGGGGCCCGCGTGCCCGAGACCGCCGCCGAACCCCCTCCCGACACCCTCGTCCCCGGCGTCACCGAACTCCTGCTCGCGCCCCTGGAGGAGCGGGCGGTCCACGACATCCTCACCGACAGAGCCCCGGTCACCCCGGCCGCCGCCGTGCGCTCCGCCCTGGTCCGCGCCGCCCACGGCAACCCCGCCGCCGTCCTCGGCCTCCTGCGGGGGCTGTCCCGGGCCCAGCTCCTGGGCGAGGAGCCCCTTCCCGACCCGCCACGCCTGCCCGGCCGTCTGCGCACCGACTTCCTCGCCCCCTACCGCGGCCTCCCCGAGCGGGCCCGCCACCTGCTGCTGCTCGCCGCCCTCGGCGACGAGCCCCGCGTCCGCCGGCTGCTGGAGGCCTGCGGGGAGCCCGGAGCGACCGTCACCGACCTCGAACCCGCCGAGGAGCGCGGTCTGGTGCGGGTGGAGGGCGACACCGTCGTCTTCGCCGACCCCCTGACGCGCGAGGCCATCGCCCAGGACGCCCCCGCCGGACGGCTGCGCGCCGCGCACCGGGCCCTGGCCCGCGCCTGCGACCCCGAACTCTCGCCCGCGGAGTTCGCCCGCCACACCGCCGCGGGCGCCGACGCCCCCGACACCGCCCTCGCCGACGCCGTGACCGCCGCCGCTCGGCGCGTCAAGCGTGTCGAGGGCCGCCTCGCCGCCTCCCACGCCTACGAGCGCGCCGCCGACCTGTGCCCCGACCCCGACGAGCGCGCCTGCCGCCTGAACACGGCCTCCTACGAGGCCTACATGGCCGGGAGTTCGGCGCGCGCCACCCGGCTGCTCGCGCGGGCGCGACCCCTGGCCGTGTCCGACCGGCGGCGGGTGACCGCCGACCTCATCGACGCCCAGATCGCCATGCGCGGCGAGAACGCCATGGACGTCGCCGAGCGCCTGCTCACCGTCGGCCGCGAGCTCATCCCCCACGACCGCTCCCTGGCCCTACGCGCCCTCGTGCGCTCGGCCGACGCCGCCTCCCTGGCCGGGGACGCCGTCCGCCACGGCCGCGCCGCCGAGCTGGCCCTGCCCCTGGTCCGCCCGGACGACCCGGCGCCGATGCGCATGGTCGCGTCCTTCCTGGAGGGGTGCGCGGTCTCCTTCCGGGGCGACTACCCCGGCTCCACCCCGCTGCTGCGCGAGGCCACCGGGCTGGCCGCGATCGCCAAGCCCTCCGAACTGGTCTGGGCGGGCATCAGCGGCCTGCGCCTGGGCGACGCCCCGTTCGTGCGCTCGGTGACCTCCCGCGCCGTCGAGGTCGGCCGCCTGCGGGGCGAGCGGGCCACCATGCCCGCCGCGCTGGGCTTCCTGGTCTTCTCCGAGTTCTGGAGCGGGCGCTTCCCCTCGGCCGCCGGGACCGCCCTCACCGGCCTGCGCATCTCCCGCGAGACCGGCCAGACCGTGTGGGCAACCCAGCACCTGGCGTCCCTGGCGATGATCGCCGCGATCCAGGGCGACGTGGACACCTGCCGCATCCGGGCGCGCGCGGTCGCCGTCCAGGCGGGGGAGAACAGCCTCGGCCTGGCCGCCGCCCTGTCGGCGTGGGCGCTGGCCGTCCTGGAGCTGTCCCGGGGCAACGCCGCGGAGGCGTTCTTCCGGCTGCGCGCCCTGGTGCACGCCGCCCCCGGGCACGGCCACCCCACCATGCGGCTGCTCACCGCCCCGCACTTCGTGGAGGCGGCGACCCGCATGGGCGAGACCGAGTGGGCGCACACCTCCCTGGCCGGGTACCGGCGCTGGGCCGAGTCGGTGGGCAGCCCGAGCACGCTGGCGCTGGCCGCCCGGGGTTCGGGCCTGCTGGCCGCGGGGGACGAGGCCTGCGACCACTTCGAGAACGCGCTGGCCCTGCACCGGGCCTGCGGCGACGACGACGTCGAGCACGCGCGCACCCAGCTTCTGTTCGGCGCCCACCTGCGCCGGGCCCGCCTGCCCGGCCGGGCCCGCGAGCACCTGTACAACGCGCTGGAGTCCTTCGAGCGCTTCGGCGCGCGGCTGTGGGTGCGCCAGACCCGCGCCGAGCTGCGCGCGATCGGGACCGCCGAACGCGGCCCCGACCCCGTCTCCACCAGCGAGCTGACCGCGCAACAGCAGCAGATCGCCCGGCTGGTCGCCGAAGGGGCCACCAACCGCGAGGTGGCGGCCCACATGTTCATCAGCCCGCGCACGGTCGAGCACCACCTGCGCGGCATCTTCCGCAAGCTCAACATCAGGTCCCGCGTGGATCTGGCCCGCCTGTTCAACTGACCCCGGGCCGACGGTCGAGGCGCCGCCGGACACCCCCCTCATACCAACTGGTCGGTACGCCTCCGGTCGAAGAGAAAGGCAGCCAATGACGACGACCGCAACGGAGCACCTCCTGAGCGCTGACGGGGTGACCGTGCGCTTCGGGGGCCTCACCGCGCTCGACGACGTCGGACTCCGGGTCGCGCCCGGATCCGTCGTCGGCCTCATCGGCCCCAACGGAGCGGGCAAGACCACCCTGTTCAACGTCCTGTCCGGCGTCCTGCGCCCCACGGCGGGGACCATCACCTGGAAGGGCGCCCCGCCGCCCGGCCGCCGCCCCCACCACCTCGCCCGCGCGGGCATCGCCCGGACCTTCCAGGGCCTCAACCTCTTCCCGATGATGACGGTCCTGGACAACGTCGTCGCCGGGGCCGACCGCCTCGCCGCCGGAGGCCCGTTCTCGCTGCTCACAGGGCTGGGGCGGCACCACCGCGACGAACGGGAGCTGCGCGGGCGCGCCCTGGCCGCCCTGGAGCGCTTCGGGGTGGCCGAGCACGCCCACCGGATGCCCGCCACCCTGCCCTACGGCGTGCAGAAGCAGGTCGCCCTCGCCCGCGCCTGCGTCGGCGAACCCGAACTCCTCCTGCTCGACGAACCCGCCAGCGGGCTGTCGGGGGCGCAGATCGACGCCCTCGCCGACCAGATCCGCGGCTTCAGCCGGGACATGGCCGTCGTCCTCGTCGAACACCACATGGACCTGGTCATGCGGGTCTGCGACCACATCGTCGTGCTCGACTTCGGCCGGGTCATCTCCACCGGCACCCCCGCCGAGGTCCAGGCCGACCCCCTCGTCACCCAGGCCTACCTCGGCACCTCCGCGGACACCCCCGCCGAGGGCACGGGTGCCGCTGTGCCCGCCCCCACGGACACCCCCGCCCCGGACCGAGGTGCCGCTGTGCCCGCCCCGGACCGGGGCGGCGCACCCGCCGCCGGTCCCGGCGACGCGAACGGAGCCGCCCGATGACCGCCCCGCCCCTGCTGTCCGTCGAGGAGCTCAGCGCCTCCTACGGAGCCGTCCGCGCCCTGGACCGCGTGTCCCTCACCGTCCCCGCCAAGGGCGTGTGCGCCGTCCTCGGCGCCAACGGCGCGGGCAAGACCACCCTGCTGCGCACCCTCACCGGCCTCCACCCGGCCGCCTCCGGGCGCGTCCTGCTCGACGGCGAGGACATCACCCGCCTGCCCGCCGAGAAGGTCATCACCCGCGGCCTCGCCCACGTCCCCGAGGGCGGCGGCGTCATCGTCGAACTCACCGTCGAGGAGAACCTGCGACTGGGCGGGCTGTGGCGGTCCGACCGCCGCCGCGACTCCGCCATGGACGAGGTCCTGGAGCTCTTTCCGCCCCTGGCCGAGCGGCGCGGCAGGACCGCCAGCACCCTCTCCGGGGGCGAGCGCCAGATGCTCGCCATCGGCCGCGCGCTCATGGCCCGGCCCCGGGTGCTGCTGCTGGACGAGCCCTCGCTCGGCCTGGCGCCCCTGGTCACCAGGCAGATCTTCACCCTCCTGCGCGACCTGCGCGACCGCACCGGGCTCACCGTCGTCCTGGTCGAGCAGAACGCGGCCGGGGCGCTGTCGGTCACCGAGACCGGGTTCGTCCTCAACCAGGGACGCGTCGCGGTCGGGGGCGCCTCCGCCGACCTGCTCTCCGACGACCGCACGCGCCACGCCTACCTGGGCTTTTAGAGGAGTCCCCGTATGACCCACTTCATCAACCTGACCCTCAACGGGCTGGCGTCCGGGGCGGCCTACGCGGCGCTGGCGCTGTCCCTGGTGATCATCTACCAGGCCACCCGCCTGGTGAACTTCGCCCAGCCCGCGCTCGCCCTGGTCGCGGTCTACACGGCCTACACCGTCACCCAGCTCACCGGCTCGTACTGGCTCGGCTTCGCCGCCGCGCTCACCGCGGGCCTGGCCGCGGGCGCGCTGGTCGAGCGGTTCGTCATCCGGCCCATCGCCCGCGTCTCGCAGCTCAACGCCATCATCGTCACCCTCGGCCTCCTCCTGGTCGTCCAGGGGCTGGTCGGGATGGTCTGGGGCAACGAGCAGCACGGGTTCGGCTACGCGTTCAGCTACGTGGGCCGCTTCTCGCCCGCCAACGTGTTCGCCCTGGTGTCGGTCGGGGCCGTCGCGCTGCTGCTGTTCGCCCTGTACCGGTTCACCCCGCTGGGCCTGCGCATGCGCGCCGCCGCCTTCCACCCCGAGGCCGCCCGGCTCAGCGGCGTGCGGGTGGGCCTGATGCTCACCGCGGGATGGGCGATCGCCTCCTTCATCGGCGCCCTGGCGGGCATGCTCGCCGGACCGCCCTTCATCTCCCCGAACGTGTTCGACGTCGTGTTCGTCTACGGCATCACCGCCGCCGTCATCGGCGGCCTGGACAACCCGTTCGGCGCCGTCCTCGGGGGGATGCTCATCGGCCTCGGTATGTCCTACGTGTCCGGCTACGCCGGGCCCGAGCTGGCCACCCTCGCCGCCCTCGTCATCGTCGTCGCGGTGCTGAGCGTGCGCCCCGACGGCATCCTGTCCCGCCCGGCCGCGCGAAAGGTGTAGCGATGCCCTCACCCACCCGGCAGCGCGCGGAGCGCGCCACCGCCCCCGACTCACCGAACCCGTCCGCCGCCTCCTCCGGCGGCCGGTGGCGCGGCCTGCCCGCGCCGCTGCGCCACCTGCTGCTGGCCGCCCTCGGCCTCGCCGCCGTCACCGTGCTGCTGCTGGCCACCGGAGACCTCACCGCGCTGCGCGTGGCCGCCGTCGGCTACACCATGCTGGCCGTCGCCGGACTGCAACTGCTCGTCGGCGGCAGCGGCCAGGTGTCCCTCGGCCACGGCGCGTTCATGATGATCGGCGCCTACACGATGGCGCTGCTCGTCCTGTACCAGCCCATGCTCCCCCTGGCGGCGAACCTGCTGCTCATCGTGGGGGTCTCCGCCGTCGCCGGAATCGCGGTCGGCGCGGCCACGGCACGCCTGCACGGCCCCTACCTGGCGGGGGCCACCCTCATCCTCGCCGTCGGCCTGCCCGGGCTGACCCACCGCTACCACGAGCTCCTCGGCGGCAGCAACGGCCTCAACATCCGCACGGCGGGAGCGCCGCCCCTCCTCCAGGGCCTGGTCACCGACAGTGAGTGGAAGGCCCTGGTCGTGTGGACCGCCGTGGTGATCGGCCTGGCCGTGCTGGCCACCGTCTCCACCGGCCGCCTGGGCCGCCGCATGCGCGCCATCCGCGACGACGAGACCGCGGCCGCCATGGCCGGGATCCCGGTCGGCACGACGAAGGTGGTCGCGTTCGTCATCGCCTCGGCGGCGGGCGGCCTCGCGGGCGGCCTCCAGGCCTACGTGCTCGGAACCGCGACCCCCAGCACCTTCACCCTCGCGCTGTCGCTGACCCTGCTCGCGGCCCTCGTCCTGGGCGGCATCGGCAGCCTGTGGGGTGCGCTGTGGGCCGCGGTCGCCATCGTCTACCTGGAGGTCTGGGTCTCCGACCTGGCCGGATCCCTGAGCCTGAGCCGCGACGCGGAGAACAACCTCCCGATCGTGTTCTTCGGCGTGGTCCTCATCCTCGTCCTGCGCTTTTGGCCCCTGGGGATCCACGGCGCGCTCCAGCGCCTGACCGCACGCCTCACACCCGCCGGGTCCAGACCCCGCTGAACGGTCCCGGACGCCTCCCCTCCGTCCCCCTCCACGGCCGCCTCCGGCGCAGTCCCGCCCACTTCGCCGTCATGGATCCCGGTCGATTTCCAACCCCCCAACGAAGGAGAACACCATGCGAAACCGCAGCGGAACCCGGGCCGCGCTGGCGGCCTCCCTGGCCCTGACGATGCTGGCGACGGCCTGCACCGGCGCCGGTGAGGTCACCGAGGGCGCCGAGGCCGACCTGAACGTCTCCACCGGCGTCACCGACGACGCCGTCGTCATCGGCTCCCACCAGCCCCTGACCGGCCCTGCGGCCCCCGGCTACCTCGCGGTCTCCCAGGGCGCCCGCGCCGTGTTCGAGTACGTCAACGCCCAGGGCGGCGTGAACGGACGCGAGATCGACTACCGGGTCGAGGACGACGCCTACGACCCCGCGCAGACGATCGACGTGACCCGGCAGCTGGTCATCGAGGACGAGATCTTCGCGATGGTGGGCGGTCTGGGCACGCCCACGCACAGCGGCGTCCTCGACTACCTCAACGAGGAGGGCGTGCCCGACGTCTTCCCCTCCTCGGGCGCCCTGGCGTGGAACAACCCCGAGGAGCACCCGCTGACCTACGGCTGGCAGACCGACTACACGAAGGAGGCGAAGATCCAGGGCGAGTACATCGCGGAGAACTTCCCCGACCAGAACGTCGGCTACCTGTTCCAGAACGACGACGTCGGCGAGGACTCCCAGGCCGGACTCGACCAGTACCTCGGCGACGAGGTCGTGGCCCGGGAGCACTACGAGTCCGAGGTGCCCGACCTCAGCGCGCAGATCGCCGAGCTGGAGCGGACGGGGGCCGAGGTGGTCGTGTGCTCCTGCATCCCGACGTTCGTCGCGCTCGGCATGCTGGAGGCGGCCAGCATCGGCTACGAGCCCCAGTGGATGGTCTCCAGCATCGGTGGAGACACCACGACACTCCAGGGACTGCTGGCGGAGTTCACGCAGGACACCGACGCGGCGGACGTCCCCGCTGACGCCTTCCTCGAAGGCATGCTCATCACGAGCTACATGCCGCGCGTGGAGGACGAGGACGACGAGTGGGCCCAGTTCTTCATCGAGGTGTACGAGGAGTACGGCGAGGGCGGCACGCTCACCAACACGCACGTCTTCGGCATGACCCAGGCCGTCATGTTCGCCCAGGTGCTCAGGTCGGCGGGCGAGGACCTCACCCGCCAGTCGCTCGTCGACGCCCTGGAGGCCCAGGAGTGGCAGGGGCCCAGCACCGTCCCCTTCGCCTCCAGCGACGGTGACCACGGCGGCCACCAGGGCGTGTACGTCGTCCAGTACGAGTCGGGCGGCAGCATCGAGATGGTCCAGGAAACGCGTGTGACCGACCGCGAGGGCGGCCCCATCGAGGAGACCGACTTCACGGCCCTCGCCCCGGACGAGCTGGTCTTCCACGACTGAGCTCGGTGAGTGGTGGTTCCCGCACGGCGGTGGTTCCCGCACGGCGGTGGCTCGGAGGGCGTTTCCTCCGAGCTACCGCCGTGGTGCGTCCGAGTCACCGCCTTGGTGGTCCTGAAGAAGCTGGGCGCTGACCAGGGGTGAAGGTGGTGTCGGTGTCGGTGTCGGTCGTGTTTTCCACAGGTGGTGGTTGGGGGTGTTCCGGGGTGGGGTGGGGGTGGTTTCCTGGAAATAGGGGGGATCCCACCCACGTGCGTTTCGGCATGCCCTCAACCGACCGACAGTGAGAAAAGAACAAGGAATTGAGGGGTAGGGAGGGGCCGTCACCAGGTCTCTCCCCTACGCCATTCCTGCCAGGGGTTGCTGGCGGCAACGAAAGCGCGCCCGCTGCCGCGAAAGGGCGCGGGAGTGCGAGGAAACGGTAGACGTTCGGTGGGGGTGAAGGTCCCCGACGACAAGCGGCACCAAAGGCGGGAGCGCCCTGGCGGAGGGCGACCAACGCCCGGGGTTCGGGAATGGCTGGGCTCTGCCGCGTCGGCACCAACGGCAGGCAGGTCCTCCAGCCTCGGACAGCGCCCTGACTCCTGCGGCCGGGGCGGGCGACGATGACACCAAAGGCGAGCGATCATTTCGGCCGCGCATTTACGGACACATTTTGACCCGCCCTAATTATGACCCGCCCATCAGGGGCGAGTTCCCAGAAAGGAAGTCGGAAAGAGATCCGGAAAGGCGGCGAATTCAAGGCTGTGAATGCTGGTCAAATGGCGAATGCTGGCTTATAATAAGAAGCATGGAGATGATGCTTGCAGCGCCCGACGTGGCCCCCGGGGAATGCTCCCCGGTTGTGGCCGCGCTGGCCGGTGCGCGCGAGCTCATCGACCAGACGTGGGGTGGGGAACTGCCGCCGGGGGCGGATGAGGCCGCCGCCGAGGAGGTCGCGGCATTGTGGGCGCAGGTGGAGAGGATCCGTTACCAGGCGCTGGCGCGGATGGCGGGTTTGTATGCGCGGGGTGAGGTGGCCCGCTACAGTGGCTACTCCACCTTGGATAAGTGGATCACCCACCGGTGCAAGGTTCCCGCCGCTCAGGCCAAGGATTTGGCTCGTCTGGCCCAGCACGTGCACGAGGAGACGTTGCCGGCCACGGTTCAGGCTGTGGGCGAGGGCACGGTGGCGTTGGGTGAGGCGGTCGCGATCGCCAAGGCCACCGACAAAGCCGTCCAGACTCGGGATGAGGACCACTTTCCGGACGCGGTGGAGTACCGGCAGGGGTTTGAGTCGGCGTTGGTGGCCGCGAAGGCAGAGCGGCCCGCGTTGTCGGTCAACCAGCTCCAGTCGGTGGCCCGCCAGGTCGCTTATCGGTTGGACCCGCACCGCCTGGACCGCGATCACGAGGCCGCCCACGCCGGGCGTGGTCTGGTCGTGCATGACACGTTCCAGGGCAGCTACCAGTTGCAGGCCTGGGGCGGGGTCGGGGACGCGTTGATCGTGCGCGCGGCCATCGACACCTTCACCACCCCGCCCGGAGAGGGCGAGGACCGGTCCCGGTCTCAGCGTGAGCATGACGCGCTCATCGCGGCGTTGCGCTTTGCGACCACCCACACCGGGTGCGACAACGCTCCCGCTCCGCTGGCGCAGATCCGCGTTATGGTGCCGGTGCACACTTACCTGGACGCCCAAGGCCAGGAGGTTCCGGTGTTGGA
This sequence comes from Nocardiopsis synnemataformans, assembly GCF_965343085.1. Taxonomy (NCBI): domain Bacteria; kingdom Bacillati; phylum Actinomycetota; class Actinomycetes; order Streptosporangiales; family Nocardiopsidaceae; genus Nocardiopsis; species Nocardiopsis synnemataformans. The sequence goes on from NZ_CBDRFA010000056.1 coordinate 28,462, forward strand.
CGAGCGCGGCCGGGTGATCCCGGCCGGGGTGGTGCACGAGCTCTCCGCAGATGCGGAGGTGGTGCGGATGCTTACCGCACCCCCCACGGGGCGGGTGCTGGATGTGGCCCCCAGCCGCCGGTTGGCTTCGGCCCGCCAACGCGCGGCGGCTTTCCATGGGCATGCCACGTGTGCGCATCCGGGCGGGTGTGAGGTGCCGGTGGCCTGGTGCCAGGCCGATCACGTCACCTCGTTCTCGCGGGGTGGGCGCACGGTGGTGGCGAACCTGCAACCGTTGTGCGGCCCGCACAACCGGGCCAAGTACCAACGCGAACTGCGCGCACACCACCGGACGCGAATCGGGGCGGGGCCCCTGGGGCGGGGACATCCTCCCGATCCGCATCCGCCGCCCCGGGAGTAGCACCCCGGCTCCTCCGCCACGCGTCACGGGACAGACCTTCGGACCCGGTAGAGGGTTGGTATCCGTGCGCGCTGCCACCGTCGCACGCCTTCGCCACCGGGGCCGGTAGCGCTGCTCGGAGCCGGAGGGTCCGCTCGCCTTTGGTGCCAACGCCGCCTCGGCCACCACCCGCAGCCAAAGCGTTGAACGGGGACCCCAGACACCCGCCGCCTTTGGTGCCGACGCAGGAGCGAGCAACCACCCCCACACCCCCACCGTTGAACGCCCTCCCGCACCACCTCGCGGCAGCTGACGCCACCGCAGCAGAGACCGACCATCTCCCAACCCCGGACGTTGGTCGCGACCCGGACCACCTCGCGGCAGCTACCGACGCAGGAGCGAGCAACCACGCGCGAACAGCAAGCGCTGACCGCCCTCCCGGAGCCACTCCCGCCGTTGCTGCCAACGCAGGAACGAGTAACCAACCCCGAACCCTGGGCGTTGACCGCCCTCCGGTAACCGCTCCCGCCTTTGGTGCCGACGCCGCCACCGCCACCACTCGTGGCTTGGGCGTTGACCGGCGCCCGCGGGACGGTATTCCCGCGATCCCCGCGACTCCCGGGATCCCCGCGACTCCCGGGATCCCCATGGTCGTCCGACCGGACGCTCGCCGGTGCTCGGACGCTCACCGATGCCTGGACGCCCGCTGGTGTCCGGACGCCCGCCGGTGCCCGGACACACGGGGGCGGCGGCCCGGGGGAGTGTTCCCCGGACCGCCGCCGTGTCGCTGTCCCGGACGCCGTGGGCCGGAGCGGCCCCGCGGCGCCGGTACGGGATCAGGTGATGTGCGGGCAGGAGTCCCGGTAGTCCGAGAAGTCGGAGAAGAACCCGGTGTCCGGCGGCGGGCACAGGAACTGCTCGTAGCGCTCGTCCTCGTCGACGAAGCGCTTGAGCCAGGAGATGCTGTACCTGGCGATGACCGTGTTGGAGAGGTTGGGCGCGAAGTGGCTCGCCCCCTCCAGTTCCAGGTAGGCGCGCTCCAGGTCGCCGTCCAGGCTCTCGTAGAACGGGATGGAGTGCGAGTTCACCGACGCGACGCTGTCGTTCTCCGCGCCGATGATCATCGTGGGCACCTCGACGTCGTCCCAGTTCTTCTGGAGGTGCCAGGGGGTCAGCGGGATCGCCGCGCGAAGCTCCGGCCGGTCCTCGGCGGCCGCGAGCGTGCCGCCGCCTCCCATCGAGTGGCCCATCACCGCCAGGCGGTCGCCGTCCACCCGGTTGGCCACGTCGCTGTCGTCGACCAGGTAGTCCAGGGCGGCCTCGATCTGCCTGCCCCGGCTGTCGGGCTGGTCGTAGCGGCTGTTGGTGTCGATGGTGAACACCACGAAGCCCTGCGAGGCGATCCGGTGGCCCATCCACGCCATCGAGGACTGGCTCGCCGTGTAGCCGGGTGCGATGACCACGCCGCCGAACGTTCCCTCGCTGGTGTCGGTGGGGTAGTAGATCGTGCCGCCGCCGAATCCGCTCACCAGGGAGGACACGCTCTCGTCGTCGGTGTCGAAGTAGCCCTCCTCGGCGGTGACGCTCGACTCGGTCGGCGCGGGGCCGCGCTCGTACGGGTTGGCGGCCTGGGCCGGGGCGACGACGACGCCGGTCAGCCCGGCGGTGAGCGCCAGGGTCATACCCGCGCGGGCGGCGAACCGGACCACCCGGGAGCGGGGGCCGCTGCGTGCGCCGTCGGTCTCTTCGGGGGAAAGGGGGTATGTTCGCACGGTTTTTCCTTTTTCTCGTACAGCGGGGATCCGCGCACCTCGCGGTGTTCGCGGACCAAGGGTCTCCCGTGGGGGGAAAGCCGACGTTACCGCACGGTAGCGATAGGTGTACCTACGGTGGTCGGCGGTGGCCGCCCCGCCTCTCGGTGGCGGAGGAGGGTGCCGGGGGCCGGCTCCCTTCGGCCGTGGATTCACTATGGTGTCGTTTCGGTAAACGTGCATCCGTTGAATCACCAGTAGTGACGGAGCCCAGCTCGCGGGGGACAAGGGGGACGTGCGGCCTCGTGGTGGCCTGGGTGTGCTCGCGGTGCTGCGGGGTCCAGCGGTGCCCCGGGACTCAGGGGTTCCGGATCACGGCGCCCCGGCACCCTGGCATCCCGACACCTTGGCATCCCGACACCCCGGCGCCTCGCCGCTGGTGGGCCCCGGTGTTTCGGTGGTTCCTCCCCGGGCAGGCGAACCGTGTAGGCGCACGACGAGGGAGTGAGGACCATGCCCGGTGCAAGCGAACTTCCGTCGACCCTCCAGCGGTCTCCGGAGAAGGCCCAGCGCACCTGGATCAAGGCGCACGACTCCGCTGTGGAGGAGTACGGGGAGGGTGAGCGCGCGCACCGCGTCGCCTTCGCGGCGGTCAAGCACGAGTTCGAGAAGCAGGGCGACCGCTGGGTGCCCAAGCAGCGTTCGGGCCCCTCGGACGAGCAGGCGTCCAACCCCAAGGCCGCGCGCGGCCGGGGCAAGGACAAGAAGACCGCCGGGGGAGTGGACGCCAACGCCAGCAAGGAGCACCTCTACGAGCAGGCGAAGAAGCTCGGCGTCGAGGGGCGCTCGAACATGAACAAGGACCAGCTGGTGGAGGCGCTGCGCAAGGAGAACAACCGGCGCACCGCCAAGGCGCGTTCGTCCTGACACCACGCCAGCCGGACACGCCGTCGGCGTACCTCAGGCAGCTCCTCCCGAGCTCCGTCCGGGAGGGGCTTTTCCCTGTGCGGGGAAGGTGCGCGGGAGGGGGCGGGGCGCGCGGTCCCCGCCCCCTCCCCCGGCTCAGCTCGCCTGGATCTCACCGCCGGTCGGGGCCAGGGTCTCGCCGGTGTAGTACGACGACAGCCGACCGCTGGCGAAGAAGACGTAGGAGGGCGCGATCTCGTCCGGATCCGCCGCACGGCCCATGGGCGACTGCTGGCCGAACCCCTCCGCCCCCTTCTCCCCGAGCGTGGAGGGGATGAGCGGCGTCCACACCGGTCCGGGCGCCACGCAGTTGACCCGGATGCCCCGGTCCATGAGCGTCTGCGCCAGCGAGTTCGACAGGTTCATCACCGCCGCCTTGCTCGACGCGTAGTCGATCAGCGACTTGTTGCCGCGCAGACCGTTGATGGAGCCGGTGATGATGATCGAACCGCCCTCGGGGATGTGCTCCAGCGCCTCGCGGACGGTCCAGAACACCCCCATCACGTTCACGTCGAACGTACGGCGCAGCTGCTCGGTGCTCAGGTCGGTGAAGTCGTCCACCGGCGCCTGGGTCGCGGCGTGCTCGACCAGGATGTCGATCCCGCCCAGCTCCTCGACCGCGCGGTTCACCAGGTGGGCGCAGAAGGACTCGTCGGCCAGGTCGCCGCGTACGCCCACCGCCTTGCGTCCCTGCTCCTGGACCAGCCCCACCGTGTGCTGGGCGTCGGCGTCCTCGCTGAGGTAGCCGAAGACGACGTCCGCCCCCTCCTTGGCGAAGGCCACGGCGACGGCGCGGCCGATCCCGGAGTCGGCCCCGGTGATCAGCGCCCGCTTCCCCTTCAGCAGGCCGCGACCCTCGTAGTCGCGCATCTCGTCCTTGGGCTGCGGATCCATCGGCTCGGTCCGGCCGGGGTAGGGCTGGCTCTGTGCCGGAGGCGAAGTCTCGGACATGGTCGTCTCCCCCTGTCGTTTCGGTCTCGCGGGCCGACCCGGACCCCGTCCGGGGCGTCTCGCGCTGTGCGCCCGGGCGTGCCCGGGCGGTCTTCCGCGTGCCCGCCCCTACCCCGTTCGCCCCCGCTGACTCGGACCCGGCGCGGGCCGTACCCACCCGGACGGCGCAGCGGTGAACGCCGTTCCAAAAGGCGGTCAACGACGTTTGCCCCGAACCGGCGTCGGTCAGGTGGAACCGGGGGGAGCCCCCGGCACGTGGTACCCGCAGATCGACGGAGGCCTGCTGTGAGCACTGAGGGACGTGGTGGAAGCGACGGGCGCGACGGCAAGGACCGCCAGCTCGACGGGGTCAGGACCGACTCGGAGCAGCCCCTGACCACCGAGACCGGCGTCCGGGTGGGCGACACCGACAACTCGCTCCGGGCCGGGGCGCGCGGACCCACACTGCTGGAGGACTTCCACGCCCGGGAGAAGATCACCCACTTCGACCACGAGCGGATCCCCGAACGGGTGGTGCACGCGCGCGGCGCGGGCGCCTACGGCCACTTCCGCCCCTACGAGGGGCTCTCCGAGCTGACCGCGGCCCACTTCCTGAGCGGCCCCGACGTCACCACGCCGGTCTTCGTCCGCTTCTCCACGGTCGCCGGGTCGCGCGGATCCGCTGACACGGTGCGCGACGTGCGCGGGTTCGCGGTGAAGTTCTACACCGAGGAGGGCAACTACGACCTCGTCGGCAACAACATGCCGGTCTTCTTCATCCAGGACGGCGTCAAGTTCCCCGACTTCGTCCACGCGGTCAAGCCCGAGCCCCACAACGAGATCCCCCAGGCGCAGTCCGCGCACGACACCCTCTGGGACTTCGTGGGCCTCCAGCCCGAGACCATGCACATGATGATGTGGCTGATGTCGGACCGGGCGATCCCGCGCAGCTACCGGACGATGCAGGGCTTCGGCGTCCACACCTTCCGGTTCGTCAACGCCCAGGGTCGGGGGACCTTCGTCAAGTTCCACTGGAAGCCCCTGCTCGGCACGCACTCGCTGGTCTGGGACGAGGCGCAGCGCGTCCAGGGCAAGGACCCCGACTTCAACCGGCGCGACCTGTGGGAGGCCATCGAGCGCGGCCAGTACCCCGAGTGGGAGCTGGGCGTGCAGCTGGTGTCGGAGGAGGACGAGCACGCCTTCGACTTCGACCTGTTGGACGCCACCAAGATCATCCCCGAGGAGCAGGTTCCGGTCCGCCCGATCGGAAGGCTGACCCTGGACCGGAACCCCGACAACTTCTTCGCGGAGACGGAACAGGTCGCCTTCCACACCGCCAACGTGGTCCCGGGCATCGACTTCACCAACGATCCGCTGCTCCAGGCCCGCAACTTCTCCTACCTGGACACGCAGCTGCTGCGCCTCGGTGGCTCCAACTTCCAGCAGATCCCGGTCAACCGGCCGCTGGCGCCGGTGAGCAACAACCAGCGGGACGGCTTCGCCCAGCACCGCGTGCACCGGGGCGGGACCTCCTACCACCCCAACAGCCTGGGCGGCGGCTGCCCAGCCGTGGCGCACGGGGAGGGCGTCTACCGCCACTACGCGGAGAAGGTCGAGGGCGACAAGATCCGGGTCCGCAGCGAGAGCTTCGCCGACCACTACTCGCAGGCCACGCTCTTCTACAACAGCCTCGCCGGGTGGGAGCGCGAGCACCTGGTGGAGGCCTTCCGCTTCGAGCTGGGCAAGTGCGAGGAGCTGGAGGTGCGCCAGCGGGTGGTGACCAACCTCAACCACGTGGACCACCGGCTGTCCGTCCAGGTCGCGGAGGGGCTCGGCGTCGAGCCGCCGGAGGAGGAGGTCACGCCGAACCACGGCCGCTCCTCGCCCGCCCTGAGCCAGCTCAGCACCACGTTCGGTTCCGTCGTCGGCCGCAAGGTGGCCGTCCTGGTCGCGGACGGGGTGGACGAGGCCGCCGTCGACGCGTTCCGGGATCCCCTGATCGGGTCCGGGGCCGTGGTCGAACTCCTCGCGGCCACCGACGGTGCGGTCCGCACCTCGCGGGGCGGCGTCGTCACCGTCGACCGGGCCTACCCGACCGTCTCCTCGGTGCTCTACGACGCGGTCGTGGTGACCGGCGGCCCCGACGCCGCCCGGACGCTGGCGGGCGACGGGCTCGCTCGGCACTTCGTCCTGGAGGCGTACAAGCACCACAAGCCGGTGGCCGCGGTCGGCGCGGGGACGGAGTTGCTCGCCCCGCCGCTGCCGGAGGAGGTGACCGGGCCCGTGGACGCGCTGCGGGTGGAGCTGGGGGTGGTCGCCTCGCCGGACGCGGAGGAGGAGGGCGTCGCCGCGTTCACGAGGCTGCTGGGGGAGCACCGGTTCTGGGACCGGCCGACGGCGTCGGTGCCCGCCTGACGGTGCCCGCACGGGCGGGGAGCGACTGACACGGAGCGAAGACAGAGTGAAGGGAGAACAGGCGCGATGAAGGTGGGCTACAAGCTCTTCGCCGAGGGGTTCGGGCCCCGCGAGATCGTGGAACAGGCGGTCCGCGCCGAACAGGCCGGGTTCGACTTCGTGGAGATCAGCGACCACTTCCACCCGTGGTTGTACAGCCACGGCCACTCCGGGTTCGTGTGGTCGATGCTCGCCGCCATCGCCGAACGCACCGACAGCGTCGAGCTGGCCACCGGCGTCACCTGCCCGATCCTGCGCGTGCACCCGGCGATCGTCGCGCAGGCGGCGGCCACCACGGCCATCCTGTCCGAGGGGCGGTTCACGCTCGGGCTGGGGTCGGGGGAGCGCCTCAACGAGCACGTGGTGGGCCAGGGGTGGCCCAACGCGACCCGGCGCCACGAGATGCTGCGCGAGGCGATCCAGATCATCCGCCTGCTGTGGTCGGGCGGCTACCACTCCTACGACGGCAGGTACCTGACCCTGGAGGACGCCCGGGTCTTCGACCTGCCGGAGGAGGCGCCGCCGATCGTCGTGGCCGCGGGCGGTGAGGAGGCCGCCCTGCTGGCCGCCGAGACGGGCGACGGCATGTTCTGCACCGAGCCGAGCAAGGCGCTCAACCGGGTCTACGGGGACAACGGCGGCTTCGGCCCCCGCTACGCCGAGGTGCCGCTGGCGTGGGCGACCAACGAGGGCGACGCCCTGGAGTCGGCGCGCGAGCTGTTCCGCTTCGCCCTCACGGGATGGAAGGTGCAGGCCGAACTGCCCAACCCGGTGAACTTCGAGGCGGCCACCGCGCTGATCGGCAGGGACGCGATGCGTGACGTCTTCGCGTACGGTCCGGACCCGGACCGGCACCTGGAGGTGGTGCGGGAGTTCGCCTCCGCGGGGTTCGACCACCTGTGCCTGATCAACGCCGGACCCGATCCGGAGGGGTTCTTCGGCTTCTTCGAGCGGGAGCTGGCCGGGCCGATCCGCGCGATGGGGACCGGCTAACTGTACTGACCACAGAGGTTAGATACAGACCAGCAGCGATTTGACAGCAAGAGAGGGCCTCCGACATAGGTGTGGATTGTCGAGATCAACACCTGAAGAAGGTCAGGAGGCCCTCCGTGGCCCACATTACCCACGCCAACGCCAAGCTCACACCCACCGGTCGCCTGGCTCTGGCCCGCTGCATCGTGGACCAGGGCTGGCCGTTGCTCCAGGCGATCCCGGCGGTGCGGGGCCGAGCGGGAAGGCCCCAAAGTCGGGCCCGTCGACTGTACGCCGACCGCGCCTATGACTACGACCGCTACCGCCGCCCGGTGCGGGCGATGGGCGTCACTCCGTTCATCGCCCGCCGCGGGCAGCCCCACGGTTCCGGGCTGGGCACTACCGGTGGGTGGCCGAGCGCACCCTGGCCTGGCTGCACGGCTTCCGACACCTGAGAGTGCGCTGGGAACGCCGCGACGACATCCACGACGGCTTCCTCCAACTGGCTGCCTGCATGATCTTGTACAGGCGAGTACGCACCTTGTGTTAGGACCTCTAAGTACAAGATCATCGCAGGCCGGAGATCACTGGTCCGCTCCCCGGCGCGCCCCGGGCCCGCCGCGGTACCTCCGCCCGCGCCACCGACCCCAGGAGTTGACGCTGCGGCAGGGTCAACTCCGCCCGCGCCACCAGGCCAGCAGGCGGCTGAGGAGGTCGTCCTCGTGGCCATCGTCGTCGTGGTCCCGGTCTCCCGCCCGTGTCCCGGACTCCGGTTGCCCGTCCCCTCCGGACCCGCCCCTCCCGGCGCCCTCCCGGGGGCCGACGGCGACGGGTTCGCCCGGGGTGAAGGCCACCGGGAGTTCGCGGAGCCCGCGCAGGAACGGCGACGGGACCCAGCGCAGGTCCTCCGGTTCCACGGCGAGCCGGAGTCCGCCCAGGCGTTCCTGGAGCGTGGTGACCGCGATCGTGGCGGTCAGCCGGGCCAGCTCGCGGGCCGGACAGGCGTGCGGCCCGGCGCCGAACATCAGGTGGGCCCGGCTGCCCCCCGCCTGCTCGCACCGGACGGCCGGATCGCGGTGGGCGGCGTCGAAGCCGATCAGCAGGGCGTCGCCCGCGCGGATGTCGGCGCTGCCGATGCGCATGTCCTGGAGGGCGATCCTGGCGGGCAGGACCTGGAAGGGCGTGTCGGTCCACATCACGTGGTCGAGCAGTTCGTGGACGGTCATCTGCGCGTCCGTGTAGGCGGTGCGGACCACCTCGTCGGTGAACAGGGTGCGCATCGTGTTGCCGATGAGGTGTGTGGTGGTCTGGTGGCTCGAATTGTTGATGAGCGCGGCCTGGTGCGCGACCTCGTGGTCGCTCAGCCCCGCGGGGTGCTCCAGCATCCACGACACCAGGTCCTGGCCGGGGACCCTGCGCTTGCGGGCCACCAGCTCGGAGAAGTACTGGTGGATGCGGCCGACGGCGTCCTCGGCGCGTTCGGCGTTCTCACCGAAGACGATGGCGGTGAGGTCGCCGAGCATGTACCCGTAGCTGTCGGAGAGCCCGTACAGGCTGTTGACCACGAGCACGGGCAGGGGGCTGGCGTACTCCGCGATGAGGTCGGCCCTGCCGTCGGTGACGAAGGAGTCGATGAGCTCGTCGGCGATCCGCCGGATCGTGCGGGCGGTGGCGTTCAGGTCCACCCGGGCCAGGCTGTCCGCGATGGCCGAGCGCAGCCGGGTGTGCTCGGTCCCGTCGGCGTACAGGGCGTTGGGACGCCAGGACAGCGCGGGCCGGGCGCAGGCGAGGTCGACGCGCCCCTCGGCGACCTCGCGCCAGCGGCGGGTGTCGCGCGAGAAGAGGTGCTGGTTCTGTAACACGGCGAGGTTCTCGTGGTAGCCCAGCAACAGCCAGGCCCGGACGCCGTTCTCCAGTTCGACCGGGGCCACGGGTCCGTGGCGTTCGCGCAGCGCGGCCCAGAGGGCGTCGCGTCCGGTGTCGGGTGTGGTGCCGTACAGCCGGGTGGTCGTCATCGAACCGATGCCCTCTCTCTTGGGGGAGATGGTGTGCCGGTGCGGTGACGGAGGGGAGAAGCGGGATCACTCATTGTAGAAGGGGTGGAGTTCTTTTTTCAACACGACGGAGAAAAGGCGCTCACGCATTAGTGATAAATGGTATTAAGTGTGCTTTTTCTGAGGCGCACGCATGCCGGATCCCGGGGCTCATCGCCGCGGGGGAGCCGCTCCGCGGCCGGAGTCTGCCACGGGGATGCGACAGTTCCGCGAGCGTTCGCAAGGAGGTTCGAAAAGGCCGATTTTTGTCATAGGGAGTCCGTAGTGTTCTCTGTGTGAGCGATCGATGGAGTACCGACGACGTATGGGCTCTGGCTCCGGACGCCTCCTCGCGTAAGGCCGCCCTCAAGGTGGCCAAGGAGTCGTCCTGGCCCGAGCGCGGAGCGGTCGCCGCCCCCTCCGGCGGCGCCTCCGCCGTCTGGGGCGAGTGCAAGGGCAGCGGTTCCAAGCCCTACCTGGCCGCCGTCCACCTGGACGGCGCGGGCGGGACCGCCTACAAGTGCAGCTGCCCCAGCCGCAAGATTCCCTGCAAGCACGTCCTGGGCCTGCTGGCCCTGTGGGCCCAGGACAGCGTGGCCGACCGGGAGGAGCGGCCCGAGTGGGTGGCCAAGTGGCTCTCCGGACGGACCGCCCGCCAGGCGAAGGCGGACAGTCCGGCGGCGCCCGCCGACCCCGAGAGGGCGGCCGCGACCCTGCGTAAGAGGGAGGAGGCGGTCGGGGTCGGGGTCGACGAACTCGGCCTCTGGCTGCGCGACCAGGTCGACGCCGGGCTGGTGGAGGTGCCCAAGCACGGCTACGACCACTGGGACCGCATGGCCAAGCGCCTCGTGGACGCCAAGGCGGGCGGCGCGGCCTCCCTCGTCTCCCGGCTGCCCTCCGCGGCGCGCGGGGACAGCTGGCCCGAGCGCATGCTCGAACGACTCAGCCTTCTCCACCTGCTGGTCAACGGCTACCGCGCGGGCGACGCCCTCGACGAGCGCGTCCGCGGCGCCGTCCGCTCCCGGGTGGGCATCACCGTCAAGGCCGAGGAGGTCATCGCCAGCGGCGAGCGCGTCCGCGACACCTGGCGGGTCCTGGGCTGGCGCGACGCCCCCACCCTGGAAGCCGACATGCGCGTGCGACGCCTGTGGCTGCGTGGCACCGCGACCGGGCGCGTGGCCCTGTACCTGGCCTTCGCCCGATCCGGCCAGGCGCCCACCACCCCCTTCAGGGCCGGCACCGACGTGGAGGCCGAGTTCGCCTTCTACCCCGACGGCAACCGCGTCGCCCCCGTCGGCGACGGCGTCACCAGTGACGCGGCCCCGCCCGAGGGCGGCACGGTCACACAGGCCCTCGACGCCTTCGCCGCCTCCCTCGCCGAGGACCCCTGGCGCGACACCTGGCCGGTCGTGCTCGACCGCGCCGCCCCCGCCCGCGACGGCCGGTGGTACCTCACCGACGACGAGGGACACGCACTGCCCCTGGCCTCCCCCGAGCCCTGGCGCCTCCTCGCGGTCACCGGCGGCCACCCCTCCACCGTCGCCGCCGAGTGGACGCCCGGGACGGGACTCACCCCCATCACCGTGTGGGACCGGAACGGAAAGGCGGTCTCCCTGTGACCCCCGACCCCCTGGCCGCCGTGGACTCCTGGGACCGCCTGGTCTCCACAGCCCTGGTCGGCACCTCCAAGCGCTCCGTCCCCGACACCCCCGACCTGCCCCCCACCCCCGAGGACGAGGACTCCGTCGCCCTCCTGGACCGGGCGGCCCTGATCGCCGTCCGCCGCGCCGCCGGGTACACCCCCGCCACCGGGATCGCGCCGGTCGAGCCCGGCGCCGAGGACGGGCGCCCCGAGCCCGGACAGGCCGCCACCACCCGGCTGGAGGGCCTCCTCACGACACGGACCGAACTCCTCCCGGAGTGGCTGGAGCTGGTGGCCGCCTCGGGACGGCGCGTCGCGCACTCCAGCGTTCCCGCCCTCCTCGACCAGGGCGCGCGCGACAGCCAGCTGCGCCCGGCGCTCGCGGCCGCGGTCGGCACCCGCGGGCACTGGCTGGCCGGGCTCAACCCCGCCTGGTCCTACATGCTGGCCGAGTCGGTCCCCACCGACCGGTTCAGCGAGCGCGACTGGGGCTGCGGCACCCCGGGTGAGCGCCGCCGCGCGCTCGCCGCGCTGCGCGCCACCGACCCCGACCGCGCCCGCGAACTGCTCGGCGCGGTCTGGACGGGCCTGGCCAAGGCCGACCTGCGCCGCCGCCTGCTGGAGACCTTCGCCATCGGGCTCGGCCCGGCGGACGGGGAGTTCCTCGACCGGGCGCTGGACGACCGCAGCGCCAACGTGCGCGGACTCGCGCTGTCCCTGCTCACCCGTCTGCCCGACAGCGCGCACGCCGATCTGTTGCGCGGCCGCGTCCGCGCGCACGCCTCGCTCGACGCGGAAGGGGCCCTGCGGATGGACCCGGCCTGCACCGACGACTCCGCCATCCGCCGTGCCCTCGCCCTGGCCGCGTCCGACGGCCGGGGGGAGGGCGCGGACCAGCGGCAGGAGAGAATGTGGGCGCTGGTCACCCACACACCGCTGGACGTGTGGCCCAAACTCGTGGGCACCGGTCCCGCCGGGGTCTTCGCGGCGGTGGTGAAGAGGTCCGGAGGATACGGCAGGAGCAACTGGCTGTTCGGAGCCCTCGTCAACGCCGTGGTGGTTCAGCGGGACGCGGAATGGGCCGGGGCCGTCCTCGGAACGGTCGGGGCCCAGACCATGCGCCATCCGAACACCGGCCAGCTGTTCCAGCTGACGAGTCTGCTGGGGCTGCTGTCACTGCCGGAGCGCTGCGAGCTCGTGTGCGGCCTCCTCGACGACTCCGCCCCCCTGGTCCGTTGGGGGGAGCTGCTGCACGCCACGCACGGCCCCTGGACCCCGGAGCTGAGCACGCGGGTGATCGGACGCCTGCTCACCAGGGCCCACAAACACGACCACCACGGATACCGGGAGCTGTGCGAGGCCGCGGCCGCGCACATGGCCCCGGGGTACGTCGCCGAACTGCCCGGCGACCCCCCGATCGACACCTCCGCCGACGCCTACCTCCGGCTCCGGGACACCCTCCGGTTCCGACTCGACATGCACAGGGAGCTCAGTTGACCACCTCCACCCCCTCCATCCGCACCGACGCCGCCCAGGCCATGCGCCCGCACGCGGAGCAGACCTACTCCGCCGAGCTGGAGGCGCTGGCCAAGGTCGACGACCGGCAGCGGCCCCCGGGCTGGAAGCTCTCCCCGTGGGCGGTCACCCAGTACCTGCTGGGCACCACCCTGGACGACGGCACCGAGATCAGCGCCAAGTACATCGGCGCCCGCCGCGTCGTCGAGGTCGCCGTGGCCACCCTGGCCACCGACCGCGCCCTGCTGCTCATCGGCGTCCCCGGTACCGCCAAGACCTGGCTGTCCGAACACCTGGCCGCCGCGGTCTCCGGTGACTCCACACTGCTCGTCCAGGGCACCGCCGGAACCTCCGAGGAGGCCGTGCGCTACGGCTGGAACTACGCCCGGCTGCTCGCCGAGGGCCCCTCCGAGGCGGCCCTCGTGCCCAGCCCCGTCATGACCGCCATGTCGCGCGGCTCCATCGGCCGCATCGAGGAGCTCACCCGCATGCCCTCCGACGTGCAGGACGGCCTCATCACCGTGCTGTCGGAGAAGGCCCTGCCGGTGGCCGAGCTGGGCATCGAGGTGCAGGCCCAGCGCGGCTTCAACATCATCGCCACCGCCAACGACCGCGACCGCGGCGTCAACGACCTGTCCAGCGCGCTGCGCCGCCGGTTCAACACCGTGGTGCTGCCCGTCCCCGACAGCGCCGAGGACGAGGTCCGCATCGTCACCCAGCGGGTGGAGCAGCTCGGCCGCGCCCTGGACCTGCCCGAGGTGCCCACCAGCCTCACCGAGATCCGGCGGGTGGTCACCGTCTTCCGCGAGCTGCGCTCGGGGGTGACCGAGGACAACGGCACCAAGGTCAAGTCGCCCAGCGGCACGCTGAGCACCGCCGAGGCGATCTCGGTGATCACCAACGGCATCGCGCTGGCCGCGCACTTCGGCGACGGGCAGCTGCGTCCGGCCGACGTGGCCGCGGGCATCCAGGGCGCCGTCGTCCAGGACCGGGTGTCCGACGGCGTGGTGTGGCGCGAGTACCTGGAGACCGTCGCGCGCGGGCGCGACGGCTGGAGCGAGTTCTACCGCGCCTGCCGCGAGGTGGGCGCCTGATGGGTCGGCCCCGACTGGACACGAGCGGGCTGCACGTCCTCGGCGTGCGGCACCACGGCCCGGGGTCGGCCCGGGCCGTCCGGGCGGCGCTGGAGGAGATCAAGCCCGACGCCGTGCTGATCGAGGGGCCGCCGGAGGCGGACGCCCTCACCTCACTGGTGGGTGAACTGGAGCCTCCGGTGGCGCTGCTGGCCTACCTCGCCGACACCCCGAAGGGGGGCGAGCCGAGGGCTGGCGAGGGAAAAGAAAGCACTGCGCGCGGAGCGCGACCGTTGAGGGTGGCGGAGGGCGACGGGTGGGCGTTCTGGCCCTTCGCCAGCTTCTCCCCGGAGTGGGAGGCGCTGCGCTACGCGGTGGAGAACGGCGTGCGGGTCCGCTTCTGCGACCTGCCCGCCACGCACACCCTGGCCGAGCGCGTCGCCGAGGCCGAGGAGCGGCGCCGGGCCGAGGAGGAGAGTGCCCGGGCCGAGGGGGCTCCCGGGGACACCGAGGCGGCCGGAACCGGTGCGGCTGTCGCGGAACAAGAGACCGACGGGACCGAGGCTTCGGAGACCGCTGACGGGACGGACGGCGGCGAGGTCGGCGAGCCGGAGCGGATCCGGCTGGACCCCCTCGGGGTGCTCGCCGAGGCCGCGGGCTACGACGACGCCGAGCGCTGGTGGGACGACGTCGTCGAGCAGCGCCGGGACGGGGAGCCCTCCCCGTTCCCGGCGATCGCCGACGCCATGGCCGCCGTCCGCGCCGAGTCCGGCCCCGAGACGGAGCGCGACGCGCGCCGGGAGGCGTACATGCGCCAGACCCTGCGCGCCACCCTCAAGGAGGGTCACGAGCGGATCGCCGTGGTCTGCGGCGCCTGGCACGCACCCGCCCTGCGCGACCTGGCCGACTACCCGGTCAAGGACGACACCGCGCTGCTCAAGGGCTTGCCCAAGGTGAAGGTCACCGCCACCTGGGTGCCCTGGACCCACGGGCGCCTGGCCGCCTCCAGCGGTTACGGCGCCGGGGTCGCCGCCCCCGGCTGGTACCACCACCTGTTCACCGCGCCCGACCTGCCGGTGCACCGGTGGCTGACCGGCGCCGCGCGTATGCTCCGCGAGGAGGGGCTGGCGGTGTCCTCGTCCCACGTCATCGAGGGCGTGCGGCTGGCCGAGAGCCTGGCCGTGCTGCGCGGGCGACCGCTCGCCGGACTCGACGAGGTGGCCGAGGCGCTCACCGCCGTCCTGTGCGAGGGCGAGCCCACCCGGGCCGCCCTCGTCCACCGCCGGATGGCCGTCGGCGAGCGGATGGGCTCGGTGCCCCCGTCCACGCCCATGGTCCCGCTCCAGCGCGACCTCATCGCGTTCCGCAAGCGCCTGCGGCTCAAGGCCGAGCCCTTCGACAGCGACCTCGACCTGGACCTGCGCAAGGACAGCCAGCGCGAACGCGGCGTGCTGCTGCACCGGCTGCGGCTGCTCGGCGTCGAGTGGGGCGTTCCCCGCACCCCCGACGGCGGGCAGAAGGGCACCTTCCGGGAGTCGTGGCGGCTGCGCTGGGACCCCGACATGGACGTGGCGCTGATCGAGGCCAGCCGGTGGGGCACCACCGTCGCCTCCGCGGCCACGGCCCGGGTGGCCGACCTCGCCGAGGACGCGGCCCTGCCCGCGCTGACCTCCCTCACCGAGCAGTGCCTGTTCGCGGACCTGGGCGAGGCCCTGCCCCGCGTGCTGTCCCTGCTCACCGACCGCGCGGCCACCGACAGCGACGTCACCCACCTGATGGAGGCGCTGCCGCCGCTGGCCCGCTCCGCCCGTTACGGGGACGTGCGCGGCACCGACAGCGCCCACCTGAGCACGGTCGCCGAGCAGATCCTGCGGCGCGTGTGCGTCGGGCTGGCACCGGCCGTGCACGGACTGGACGACGACGCGGCGGCGCAGTTCGTCCGGCGCATCGACGCCACCCAGGGCGCCGCCACCCTCCTCGGCGGGGAGGGCGCCCAGGCCTGGACGGCGGCCCTGGCCGCCCTGGCCGTGCGCGACACGCTGCCCGGCCGCATCGCCGGTCGGGTCAACCGGATCCTGTCCGACTCCGGGCTCGTGGACGCCGACGAGCTGCGCCGCCGCCTCGGCCTGGCGATGTCCCCGGGCGCCGAACCCGCCTCGGCCGCCGCCTGGCTGGAGGGGTTCCTCCAGGGCAGCGGGCTGATCCTGGTGCACGACGACAGGCTGCTCGGGCTGATCGACGCCTGGCTGCTCTCCCTGCCCGAGGAGCGCTTCACCGCGGTGCTGCCGCTGCTGCGTCGCACCTTCGGGGCCTTCGACGGCCCTGAGCGCCAGGAGATCGGCGCGGCCGCCCTGCGGCTCGGGACGGCGCCCGCCGCCGACCGGGCCGCCCCGGCCCGCGTGGACGTGGACACCGGACGCGCGGCCCCGGCCCTGGCCACCGCGCTGGCCATCCTCACCGACGGAAAGGTGCGCCGATGAACGCCGTGGACGAGCGGGAGCGCCGCTGGAGGCTCGTGCTGGGCAGGGAGGCGCAGTGCTCCGGCGGGGTCGGCGCCTCCGGCCTCAGCGCCGCCGACCAGGGGATGGACGGAGCCCTGGAGGCGCTCTACGACAGTGTCGGCCCCGGCAGGACCAGCGCCCAGCGCTCCGCCGGGCTCGGCGGCTCGGCGCCGCGCGTGGCGCGCTGGCTGGGCGACATCCGCGAGTACTTCCCCTCCTCCGTGGTGCAGGTGATGCAGAAGGACGCCATGGATCGGCTGGGGCTGCACCAGCTCCTCCTGGAACCGGAGATGATGGAGGCCGTCGAGCCGGACGTGCACCTGGTGGGGACCCTGCTGTCCCTCAACCGGGTGATGCCCGACCAGGCCCGCGAGTCCGCCCGCGCGGTGGTGCGCCGCGTGGTGGACGACCTGGAGCGCCGAGTGGCGCAGAAGACGCGTTCCCTGGTGCAGGGGGCGATCGACCGGTCGTCCCGCACGCACCGGCCGCGCCGGGCGGCCGACATCGACTGGAACGCGACCATCCGCCGCAACCTGGCCCACTACCTGCCCGAGTACGACACGATCGTGCCGCAGACCCTGGTGGGGTACGGTCGCCGCAGCCGGGGCGTGCAGAAGGACGTGGTGCTGGCGATCGACCAGAGCGGGTCGATGGCCTCCTCGGTGGTCTACGCGAGCGTGTTCGGCGCGGTGCTGGCCTCGATGAAGACCCTGCGCACGTCGCTGGTCGTGTTCGACACCGCGGTGGTGGACCTGACCGAGCAGCTGACCGACCCGGTCGAGGTGCTGTTCGGTACGCAGTTGGGCGGCGGCACGCACATCAACAAGGCCATCGCCTACTGCCAGGGGCTCATCACCAAGCCGAACGACTCGGTCTTCGTGCTGATCAGCGACCTGTACGAGGGCGGTGTCCGAGCGGAGATGCTGAGGAGGGTGGCCGCGATGCAGGCGGCCGGGGTCCAGGTGGTGGTGCTGCTGGCGCTGTCGGACGAGGGCGCGCCGTTCTACGATCGACAGAACGCGTCCGCGCTCGCCGAGATGGGAGTGCCCGCGTTCGCCTGTACCCCCGACGCGTTCCCCGAGCTGATGGCGGCGGCCATCCAGGGGCAACCCCTCACGTCCTGGGTCGAGAAGCACCAGGACGCCTGATCCGGGCGGGCGGGGCCGTGGCGGTCCCCGCCCGCCCCCCAGTCCCCCCGGGAGAGCCCTTGAGCTACGACGTGGTGGCCCTGGTCACCGAAGAGCCCGACGAGCACGCGATCGTCCACGCCCTGCAAGGCGTGGACCCCGAGCTGCGGCTGCACTGGCACGGCGACACCCATGTCATGCAGATCCGTGACGGGGACGCCCACCTGCTGGCCACCCTCGAACCCGGGCAGCGGGTGGAGCGTCCGGACGCTGTCGTGCGCCTGCTGGGGCCGGAGGTCGTGGCGGGGCTGCCGGAGACGTTCTGGTGGGTGGAGACGCGCGCCCGCCCCGACGAACGGGGGCGTGAGGTGGCCCACCGGTTCGCCGACGGGCTCGTACTGCGGCTCGGCGGGGCGGTGTGGACCTCGGGGCAGGCCGACTTCGGCCTGTGGGAGGAGCCGGAGCACCCGGCGGTCGAGCGCACCGCGACCAGGGCGCTCCTGGTCGCCCAGGACCGGGCGGTGGTGCCGTTCTCGTCCTGGCTCAGCGACGCGGTGGCCACGCACGGCGGGGAGAGGACGCTCCAGGTGCTCACCCCGCCCACCGCGCGCCTGACCTACGCGGTGCGCACCTTCGCGGCCGGATCGCTGGGGCGCTGGGTGGTGCGGGGCGAGGACGGCGGCCACTACGACGGCATCACCGGTCTGCCCGTGCGCTGGGACGACGAGCAGGGGTTCCGCGCGGACAGGGAACCGGTCGGGCTGGCGTGGGCTGCCGGGAAACCGGACGCCGAGCCGGTTCCGGGGTTCCTGGCGGACTTCGCCGAGAGCGCCGGAACGCAGGTCGTGGTGGATGTGTCGGTTCTCCACCGCGCCCCCTTCACCCCGGACCTGGGCCGTGCGGCGGAGGTCGTCGCCGAGCACCTGGCCGGGACCGCGCCGTCGGCGTGGGGTCCGCACGAGCCCGCGCTCATGGCCTGGGACCGCGAACGGGTGGCCGGTTTCGTCCGCGAGCGCGGGCCCAAGCCCTCGATCCTGTACCTGGAGGGGCCGCTGGGCGAGGGGCGTCCCTTCTCGGGGCAGCTCCACCTGGCCCGGCGTGGGAGCCGACTCCTGGAGCGGGTGTCGGTGGTGACCGGGTTCGAGGACGAGGACACCGTGCCCTTCGACGCGTTCCCGGCCCTGGTGGAGGCGCTGGCGGCCGAGGGGCTGTTGGAGGGGTTGCGCGTGCGCCGTATCCCCGGGCGCGCCGATGTCACCTACGTGCCGGTGTGGGCGGGGCCCGCGGTCCCGGTCGGGCTCGCGGTCGGGCCGGGCCGGCTGCGCAGGATCGGAACCGGCCGTGCCCAGGCGGGGCCGATCCCGGGCACGCTCGTCGGCGAGGGTGACGGCCAGGCGGTCTGGTACCCGGTGGTGGAGGAGGCTGGGGCGCCCCTGCGGGCGCTGGACCTCATGCGGAGGCAGACGGAGTACCTGTCCGCGACTTCCGCGAAGAGGGCCTGAGTCGTTCCGGAGGGAGTCGGGTTCCCCTTTCTCGCAGAAAAAATGATGTATATCACTCGAGCTGTCTTCAGCTGCGTGTTCTGTTCGTCCGGACGGAGAACCCTGTCCCGACCATCGCAGGGGCGGCTCTTCCCGCGAACCAGAGCCCGTCGTGGGGCGTCACCCCCTATACGCATACTGCTACTGGAGTCCGCCAGGCGGACCCCGGATCCAACGAGGGAGGGCAGCGGTCGGATGAAGTTCGAACTGGTGGAGCCGTCGGACGAGTCGGACGAGAGTGCCGCCGTCGCCGATTTCCGAGACCCGGCACTCGCTGACGGGATCGTGGTCGTCAAGGAGCCGGACGAAACCTCCCGCACACCCGTCCGGGAACGCAGGGCCAGGGCGGTCGAGGGTGTGCGCGCCTCGTTGGAGCTGCTGCGGGCCCGCGCCGCCGAGCGGAGCATGACCGAGGCCCGCGGCGCTGCCGCTCCTGTGCCCGTGGCGCAGACCGGAGCCCTGTTCCACGCGCACCGGTTCGCCGCTGGCGTTCCCGGAAAGGAGAAGCGATGAGCCAGTGGAACATCGACGTCTACGGGGTCTCGCTGGTCCTGAGCGACCTGGGCGACCAGCTCGGCCTCGAAGGAGGCGGGTTCTCCGACACCATCGACTCCACCGCCGACGGGATCGAGATGGCGCTGACCAACGCCAAGAGCCCGCCCGTGGAGTCCGCCCTGGCCGGGTTCTTCGACCACTTCACCGGCGAGACCGACGCCATGTTCACCCGCACCCTGTCCTGCCTCCAGGGTGCCAACGACGCCACCATGGCCTACAACCAGGGCCAGGAGGAGATGGCCGCCGAGGCCCAGAGCCAGGCGGGCACCGGCGAGAACCTCGACCTGTGACCTGACGCTTCGCCCCCCACGGAAGGCCCCCTGGTGAGTTTCGAGCCCACCCAGCCCCAGGACGGCGTGGACCCCAACCCGTTCACGCTCATCGACCCGGACACCATCCCCTACCCCCTCACCGATGTCTGGTCCCTCAACTACGCGGCCGAGACCCTGCGCACCGGCGGGGAGGACCTCTTCGGCGGGGCCGAGGACATGTCCTCCACCTGGGGCGGGCTCCAGTCCCACTACACCGCGCCGGAGAGCGAGACGCTCTTCGCCGCGATGGACCCGGTCCTCACCCGCGGCGAGGACATCCAGAGCGACCTGAGCACCGTCGCCAGCGCGCTGGAGGACCTGGCCGAGGCCGCGCAGACCGCACGCCGGTCGCTCAACGGCCTGCGGATCGAGGCCCAGAGTCTGTGGAACGCCAACCACGACAAGAAGGTGTGGTGGCTGAACAAGGACGACGAGACCGACGAGTGGGCCTGGCTGGAGAACATCCGTATCAAGGACGCGGTCAACACGGCCTGGTCGACGTTCAACGAGGCCGAGAACGCGTGCGCGTCCCGGATCTCGGCGGTGTTCGGCGGTCCCGCCTACGCCTCCCCGGACCAGGCCGGCGCGGGCGACTTCGTCTACGGTCTGCCCAGTGACGCCGGTGAGCGCGACATGTCCCTGGGACACCACCTGAGTCTCGAGGGCGTCAACGCCAACTTCAACGACTTCGCGGCTTGGGCTGGCAGCGAGTTCCACCCCTCACTGGCCAGCTTCGACAACGACATAGGCCAGGCCGTCTGGGACGTGGTGGTCACCGACGTGTTGTGGGGCTCGGCGGTGGGGCTGACGTCCAAGCTCGGGTACTGGCACCCCGACAACGGGTGGCGCTTCGATCCCTCGGGCCGCTGGGAGAACACGAAGGCGGCCTGGGGCGACGCGGGGATGGACGCGGCCGCCCTGATCGGCATCCACGACGAACACGGCTGGCTGTGGGACCCCGGAGCGGGTGGTCGAGAGGGCTGGGGCTCCGGATGGGACCGGTGGACCGACAACATCGAGGCCAGCGGTGCCGAGGTGTGGGAGGGCCACAGCGCCTGGTCCACGCGCGAGGACGGCGTCGCCTATTCCAACACCACCATGGCCACCAACGCGGTGATGATGACCGGCGGGCTTCCGCTCAAGCTGGTCAAGATCATCGCTGGGACGGGTGTGGACGTCCCCTCCTCCGGTTCAGACGGTTCGGATTCTGACGGCTCTGACTCCGGAGGCTCCGACAACTCCATGTCGCAAGGCGGGCCGGGGAGCGGGAACTGGCCCAGCAGCCCCCTGCCCCAGCGTCCGGAGGGCAGCACTCCGACCGGTGAGCGCTTCGCACATCAGCTCACGGTGCTCCAGGAATCCCTGCTCGACCCCAACCGGTTCCGCGAGACTCCCTCCAGCCCGCCGAACACACCTTCCCCCAGTCCGACCGGTTCCGTTCCCGAAGGTGTTGGGGACCGGCCCTCCCAGAGCCCGTCCGCGCCGCAGCGGAGTGAGGCCCCGCAGGCTCAGGAGGGCGGCACACCGCCCCACCGTCCCAGTGAGGAGGCTGCCCCGCGACGCCCCGCCGAGGACAGGCAAGAGGACGGGCAAGAGGCGTCACGTCCCCGCGAGGAGGAGGCGGGCGTGCCGAGGGGGCCCGAGGAGAGGCCCGGCGCACCGGCACCGACTCCGCGGCTGGACGGTGAGTCCGATCGCGGCGACTCCGGCGCACCCCGAGCGGAGGACGACCCCGAGCAGCGTCCCCCGCGTCGTGACGAGGACGCCGAGGGCGACCAAGGCGATGAGCGGGCACCGCGTCGCGATGACGAGCGGGAGGGCACGGGCGGTCCGCGCGAGGAACCGGAGGCGGAGCGTCCCGAGCCCGCCACCGGCGGCGGTGGCGGTGGTGGCGACGAGCCCCCCAACGACCGCACCGGTACCGGCGGGGACGAGGACGATCCCGACAGCGGCGGCGACCGTGAAGACGGATCGTCCGAAGAGCCGGATTCCGGGGACTCGGATTCGGACTCTTCTGATTACCAGAGTCCTGAACCGGGGTCGGACGCTTTCGAGTCCCGCGTGGAAGAGCTCATGGACGACCCTGCCAAGAAAAATGACAATCCGACTCAGCACCAACTGGATAAGGCCAGGCGGGAGGCCGAGGTCGGTTTGGCGGCAGAGCGGCAGGGTTTGGTTCCTGGTCCCATTCAACGCGCGGAAATCGATAATTCAGACCCTGCGTTTCAACGAGACCAGGGTGATATTATCGATGGCGCTGGACAGTCGTGGGACATCAAGGGCTTCCGGGATACCTTCCCAGCAGGTCCAAGAGCAGGGCAACCCATGCCACCAGGCATGAGGGGCGGGTTCGATATAAATCGGATCGAGAACGAGATCCGAGGCGAGCTCGAAAATGGAGAGAACGTGCTTCTAGATATTACGGGGATAGCTTTGCCGGAAAACTTGAGGTCCTTGCGTGAGCTCATTAAGAACAACCCAGAATGGGATGGCAAGGTGATCATCGTTGAAGAAGGAGAGTGAATTCGAGACGGTGTACGAGGCTGCTATCTTGCCGGTCGACAGTGAGGCTGCGTCGGCCGTCCGTTCATATATTGACTGGCTGAACACGAACGGGGATCGAGGAGGGGAGCTCGGCGTGTCCACGATGGACATGCGAGGGTCTGACCTGTCGGGAATACCTATGGCATACCTGCATTTTATTCAGACTGATCTCAGTGGGTGTGCTTTTAACGGATGCGACTTCTCGAAATCGGAACTCAGTGCGGCCGTCCTCAACAATTCGAAGTTCATCGGAGCAAATTTCCGCAAGGCCGACCTCTCGGAGTGCGAGGCCCGGGGCACTGACTTCACCAGGGCCTCGTTCGTTGGTACTAAGTTCTACCGTGCCGAAATCGTCGGCTCATGCTTCAGAGGGGCGCACCTCAACGCGGCGTGGATGCACGAGGCGGATCTGCGTGGATCAGATCTGTCAGGCGTGTGGTTCGGACCGGGCGGAGATTCCGGAACCGCTGTCCTCAAGGAGGCCAAGGTCCTCGGGTGTGGGGTGGCCGGAGCCGGTGGTTGGGTCAGGGGGACCGTGGACGTCGGCACAGAAAGCGAGCCCCGCGTCATCGGTGGGCGAAAGCTCGCCGAGTGGTTCCGGGACAACGGGGCACCGGATGTGAGAATCGCAGACGAGGTCTGAGCGGGAGCGGGCGAGCCGGTGGCGGTCCCCACCCGCTCTCTCCGTGCGCCGAGGGTTAAGGCGGGGGGTTCAGCGGATGTCGCGGTGCTCCAAAAGCCTGCGTGTGGGCTGTCCTTCGCTCAGGGCGAAGGCCCGGAGCCTGTTGAAGAGAGCGCCGTACTCTTCCACGTCCTCCTGACCGGTCAGAAAGAAGCTGGAAGTCCGTCCTTCGGTGTACACCGCTGTCAGCCCATGGTTGCTGACATGCAGCATGATGACGACGAAGGGCGCCTCAGTCCAGGCCCAGTTCCCGGTCCATCGCGGACAGTTCGTCGGCGGCCTCACGGTGGCGCTGGTCGTCTCCGCGCGTGTACTCCAGCGGAGAACCCGCGCGGACTCAGGGGTGGGTGGCGACCTTGCGATAGGTGATCTCCCCGGCGAAGGGGCGTCCCGCCCCGCGGGGACGGCTCGGCGGACGGCCGCCGACGCGCGCCGGGGCGGGCGCCCGCGCCCGCCCCGCCTTCACGGTGACCGCTATCCGGCGAGGTCCTCCTCGTCGGGTCGGGCCGAGTCCGGGCTGAGCGGGTCGTGTCCCACCGACATCAGCCGGTGCCGCCACTCCGCGTCCTCGCGGTGCGGGTCCGCCAGCTGGCCGCGGACGTACTCGGTCACCTCGCGCATCAGCTCGACGTCGGACTCGGTCACGTCCCCGCGGCGCTTGTTCAGCAGGTTCACGACCGCCTCACCCCTCCTGGACACCGTGTGGCCCGGCTCGGTCCGGAAGGAGTCCTCACCTGAGGCGTTCGTGAGCAGCCACTCGCGCAGCTGCTCCCCGGTCATGTTCACCACCGCGTGGAACTCCTCCCACGCCTCGTCGACGACGGGATCGTGCTCAACCATGCTCTTCCCCCTCGGTTTCGGCTTCGTTCGAGATCAGGGCCGTCGGCGCGCTCCCCGTGCGACCGCGTAGCCCGCGGCTCCGGCCGCGAACCCCGCGGCGCCCACCAGGGCCACGGTGCCCCGCCGCTGGCTCAGTTCCTGGAGCAGGCTCGACTCGCGCGACTCGTCGTCGAACTCGCCGTGCGCGCCGAAGTCGTGCTCGTCGTCCAGGGGGCGGAACAGGTTGTCGCGCGCGGGCGGGTGGGCGTCGCGGACCTGGCTCCTGCGTCCGGTGAGTCCCAGCTGCCAGTCGAGCACCCTTGGTGCGAACCGCTGGCCCAGGACGGTGGCCACCGTCGAGATCCCCACCCAGTACCGGCGCCGTCGCGGGTGCTCGGCGCCCCAGACGATCGCCCGGGCCGCGACCTCGGGCTGGTACACGGGGGCCACGGGGCGCGGGCGGCGGCCGTCCAGGTGCGCGCGCGTCCAGGTGAACTGCGGTGTGTTCACCGCGGGCAGGTGCACCTCCGTCACCCGGATCCCCGATCCGCGGTGGATCAGCTCCGCCCGTACGGAGTCGGTGAACCCGCGTATCGCGTGCTTGGCCCCGCAGTACGCCGCCTGTAGGGGGATGCCGCGGTAGGCCAGGGCCGACCCGACCTGCACGATCACACCCCGGTCCCGGGGCAGCATGCGCTCCAGGGCGGCCTGGGTGCCGTGCACGTAGCCGTGGTAGCAGACGTCGGTGACCCGGTGGTACTCCTCCGGCTCCACCTCCATGAACGGCGAGATGACCGTGGCGAGTACGCAGTTCACCCACACGTCCACCGGTCCCAGCTCCGACTCGACCTGGGCCAGGGCCCCGCGCACCGCCTCGGCGTCGCTGACGTCCACCCGCAGCGCCATCGCGGGCACGCCCTCGGCGCGGGCCTCCGCCGAGGCGGCCTCCAGCCCCGTCTGTCCCCGCGCGAGCAGCGCGACGGTGTACCCCCGTCGGGCGAACTCCCGCGCGGTCGCCCTGCCGACACCCGCGCTGGCCCCGCTGACCACCGCGATCCGGCCGTTCGGTCTCCCGGCCACCTCGGCCACCCCCACACGGGTCGACACGGCCGCTTCCGGCCCTTCGCCCCCTCCGCTACCCGGGAGCGCCGCCCGATATGTACATGCCACGGCAAGCTTCTGAGCTGTCGTTTCGCCAGGGGAGCCCCGGGGCAGTCGCACATGAGGGGTTCCCGGGAACACGACACGACTCGGAGGTGCGGATGGGGCAGGGCACCACGAGCATCGGCGACCACGGCTTCCTCTCGGACTGCCACACCGCCGCGCTCACCACACCGGACGGCACTGTCGACTGGTTGTGCGTTCCCCGGTTCGACGGACCCGCCCTCGTCTCGGGGATCCTGGATCCGCGCGGCGGCGGGTGGACCCTGGAGGTCGAGGGGGCGAGCCCGGCCGGACGCGCCTACGTCGACGACACGCTCGTCCTGGAGACGCTCTGGCGGGGCACGGACACGGAGGTGGCCGTCCGCGACCTGCTCGCGGTGCGAAGGTCGGGGGAGAGCGAGACGGGCCTGTACCGGGAGGGTTTCCTCCTGCGGGTCGTCGAGTGCCGCTCGGGGAGCACGTCCGTGCGCTCGCGGCTCGACGCCAGGCCCGACTTCGCGCGTGCCGAACCCGTGTGGGAACGGGTGGACGGCGGGCTGCGGGAGGTCTCGGGGCCGCTGCTGTCGGGTTCGCCCGCCCCCGCGCTCGCACGGGACGGCGTGCCGGAGTACCGCGTGGAGCTCGCCGAGGGGGACACCGCCGTGTTCGCCCTGGACTACCTGGAGGGCGGGCGCCGCGTCGGACTGGGGGAGGGGCGGGCCCTGCTCCGGGAGACCCTGGAATCCTGGCGGGAGTGGTCCGGGCGCATCGGCTACGACGGGGTCGGCGCCACGCACGTGCGCCGCAGCGCGCTCACCCTGCGCGGCCTGCTCCACGAGGAGAGCGGCGCCCTGATCGCCGCGCCCACCACGTCCCTGCCCGAGTGGCCGGGAGGTCCGCGCAACTGGGACTACCGCTACGTCTGGCACCGCGACGCCGCGCTCGTCGTCCTGGCCTTCCTGCGGCTCGGGCACGCGGAGGAGGCCGGGCACTACCTGCGCTTCCTGCTGCGGATGTGCGGTCAGCCGATCGACTGGGTTCCCCCGGTGCAGGCGGTCGACGAGCAGCCCCCGCCCGGGGAGGAGACCCTGGACCACCTCGCCGGGCACGCCGGGTCGAGGCCGGTCCGCGTCGGCAACGACGCCTACTCACAACACCAGCTGGACGTGTACGGGCACGTGCTCGACGCCGCGCTGTCCTACGAGGAGGCCACCGGCGAGCTCGCGCGCGAGGACGTCGAACAGCTCTCCTCGATGGTCGACGCGGCATGTCGGATCTGGCGCGAGCCGGACGACGGCATGTGGGAGGTGCGGTCGCGGCCGCGGCACTGGACGAGCTCCAAGGTCTACGCCTGGGTGTGCCTGGACCGCGGGATCCAGCTGGTCACCGAGTCCGGCAAGGCGGGCGGGGACGTCCCCCTGGACGAGTGGCGCAAGGAGCTGGCCGCCATCCGCGAGGAGGTCCTCGACCGGGGCTACGACGCCGCGGCCGGGACCTTCACGCAGTCCTACTGCTCGTCCCACGTGGACGGGTCGCTGCTGCGGATCCCGCTCCTGGGCTTCCTGGACGGGACCGACCCGCGCGTGCTCGCGACCCTGGAGCGGGTGGACGCGGAGCTGGGCGGAGAGGGCGGTCTCGTCCACAGGTACGACCCCGAGACGACCGACGACGGACTGGGCACCCCGGAGGGCGCCTTCCTCCTCTGCTCCTTCGACATGATCTCCGCCCTGGTGCTGGCCGGGCGGACCGAGGAGGCGCGGCGGAGGTTCGAGGAACTGTGCGGGAGCCCGGGAGAGCTCGGCCTGCACGCGGAGGAGATGGCCGCCGACGGCACCATGCTGGGCAACTTCCCCCAGGCCTTCACCCACCTCGCGCTGATCGAGGCTGCGGTCAACCTCGACCAGGCGGGGGACGGGGAGGCGCTGCACGCGTGGGTGCGCGACAGGTCGGGCGGCACGACACGACGAAGGAGGACTGGAACAGATGGCTGACCACAACACCACAGGGGACATCAAGGAGACGATCCAGGAGGAGGCTGAGGCCTACCGGGGCGACAGCGACCAGCCCCTCCTGGGGTACGCGGCCGTGGTCTCGGGCTACCTGGCCCTGGTGGGAGTCGGGCTGCTCGCCGCGCGCCGGTTCCGGGGCAGACGCAGGGCCGAGAGCGTGGGGCCGTGGGACCTGGCGCTGATGGGGCTGACCACGCACAAGCTGTCCCGGATGCTGGCGAAGGATCCCGTCACCAGCCCTCTCCGGGCGTTCTTCACCCGCTTCCAGGGGGTCTCGGCTCCGGCCGAGCTGGCCGAGGAGGTGCGCGGCCAGGGCGGCCGCCGGGCGGTCGGCGAGCTGATCACCTGCCCGTTCTGCACCGCGCAGTGGATCGCCACGGCGTACGCCTTCGGTCTGGTGTTCGCGCCCGGGGTAACCCGTGGGACCGGGGCGGTGTTCAGTGCCGTGGCCGTGTCCGACTGGCTCCAACTGGCGTACGTGCGCCTCCAGAAGGCCCAGGAGTAGTGTCAGAAGGCTCAGGAACAGCGTCGAGTAGTGCCGAGTAGCGCTGCTACGTCCTGGGGTTAGCGCCGCTACGTCCCAGCGGCCGGTGAGTGGGTTAGCGCTGGTACCGCTTGGTGTTAGCGCCGTTATGCCCGGGTGTTGGCCCGATCCGCCGTTATCGCCGATACGCCTTGGGGATAGCACCGCTACGCCCCAGTGCCCAGTT
This sequence comes from Nocardiopsis synnemataformans, assembly GCF_965343085.1. Lineage (NCBI taxonomy): Bacteria > Bacillati > Actinomycetota > Actinomycetes > Streptosporangiales > Nocardiopsidaceae > Nocardiopsis > Nocardiopsis synnemataformans. Next base: position 56,119 of record NZ_CBDRFA010000056.1, read on the forward strand.
AACGCTGTTACTGCTTGGGCGTAGCGCCGTTACGATCCCGGCCATCGGCTTGGAGCGACCGAAGCCCCGGAGGGCGCGACAGAGAAG
>NZ_CBDRFA010000057.1:0-55955 GCF_965343085.1 Nocardiopsis synnemataformans
CTCCGAGCTTACCCGGGCTGAAGCAGTGCTTGAGCCGGTTCGTCTTGGAGAGGAAGAGGGTTCGCGATCGCGGTCCGGTTCTGAGTCGACCCGAGGGCCGCTCGCCGTCCCACAGCGACTCGTCCGAGTATAGGGAGGGCGGGAGCAGACGTCAAGCCGGAGCCCGGTACTCGCGTCAACCGCGCGGTCCGGGACCCTGTCGCCCCTGACGGGCCGCTTGTACAGGCCCCTGTGACATGCGCGCGGTCCTCACACCGGGTCCGCGCTGTTACGTCGGCTTTTGTTCAGACAACGGGCATCCTGCCCGGAAGGTTCCTGATCGAAACCCGCTGGCCCTGTGCCCCTGCTCCGCTGTAGACGGCCGGGCCGTGCCCGGGTACTGGGACGCGACGGTACCCGGGCACGGCGCGGGCCGGTGATCGTCACCGGCCCGCCAAGCGGCACGTCAGCCGTTGAGGACGAGGCCGCCGATGTTGCGCTTGCCCTTGCGCAGCACGACGAAGCGCCTCTGGAGCACGTCCTCGGCGCTGAGCACGGCATCCACGTCGGTGACCTTGACGTTGTTCACGTAGGCCCCGCCCTCCTGGATGGCGCGGCGGGCGGCGGACTTGCTCGGCGTCAGGCCGCTCCGCGCGAACACGTCGGTCACGAGCAGCCCGTCGACGGGGCCGTCGACCTCGGCCCTGGGGACCTCGGCCAGGGCGGCGTCCAGCGTGCGGGCGTCCAGGTCGGACAGGTCCGCGCGGCCGAACAGCGCCAGGCTGGCCTCCTTGACCTTGCGGCACTCCTCCTCGCCGTGCACGAGGGTGGTGAGGTCCTCGGCCAGGACGCGCTGGGCGGCGCGGGCCTGTGGACGCTCCTCGGTCTGACGCTCCAACTCCTCGATCTCGTCACGGCCGCGGAAACTGAAGGTCCTCAGGTAGCGGACCACGTCGCGGTCGTCGGCGTTGAACCAGAACTGGTAGAAGGCGTACGGCGAGGTCAGCTCGGGGTCGAGCCAGACGCTGCCGGACTCCGTCTTGCCGAACTTGGTGCCGTCGGCCTTGGTGAGCAGGTTCGTGGTCAGCCCGTGCGCCTGGCCGTGCGGCTCGTTGCCGTCCATCCTGCGGACCAGGTCCAGGCCCGCGGTGATGTTGCCCCACTGGTCGGAGCCGCCGGTCTGGAGCGTGCAGCCGTAGCGGCGGTAGAGCTGGACGTAGTCGTAGGACTGGAGGAGCACGTAGCTGAACTCGGTGTAGCTCATGCCCTCGCCGTCGAGCCGGCTCCTCACCGTCTCCCGGGCGAGCATCTGGTTGATGCTGAAGTGCTTGCCGACGTCGCGCAGCAGTTCGATGGCGTTGATCTCGCCGAGCCAGTCGGCGTTGTTGGCCAGGACGGCGTCGGTCGGCTCCGGCTGCTCGCCCTCAGGGGTGAAGCGCAGGAACGCGGACAGCTGCCCGCCCAGGTTGTCGACCCAGCCCAGCACGGTCTCCAGCGAGTTGAGCTGGCGCTCGGCGTTGGGCTTGGGGTCGCCGATGAGACCGGTGCCGCCGCCGACCAGCGCGATCGGGCGGTGTCCGGCCTGCTGGAAACGGGCCAGGGTCAGGATCTGCGTGAGGTGGCCGACGTGCAGGCTGCCCGCCGTCGGGTCGAATCCGCAATACAGGGTGATCGGACCATCGGCGAGCACCTTGCGCAGTGCGTCAAGGTCGGTCGTCTGCGCGAGCAGGCCGCGCCACTGGAGTTCGTCGATGATGTCGGTCACTGTGTTGCTCTCTGTTGTGTAGGCGGGCCCCACGGGGCCCGATCTGCCTTGAAGTGTAGGCCGGACGCGACGGAACGCCATCCGGTTTTCCCACCTCCCCACGCTATCGGCTGTGGTGGAGCCGCAGATCGCACGGCCCCGTCCCGGCACGGACACAACCCCTTCCGAAGAACCCGACGGGATCCCCTTGACCCGACTAGCTAATAGCATTAGCTTTCTGGTTATCAGGGAAAGCCAAACGGCAGGGAGAGCACAGTGCACCACCTCACACGCCCTCAAGGGCGGATCGCCTACGACCTCTACGGAGCCGGGAACACCGGACCGCTCGTGGTCTGCGTGCCCGGTATGTTCGACCACCGCCACTCCTTCCGCTTCGTCGGCGCGGGCCTGGCCGAGGCCGGGTACCGGGTCGCCGCCATGGACCTGCGCGGCCACGGCGACAGCGACACCACCTTCGACGACCACACCAGCCGGGCGGCGGCCACCGACGCCCTCGCGCTCGCCGAGGAGCTGGGCGGCGGGGACGTGGTCATCGTGGGCAACTCCCTGGGCGCGGGCGCCGCCGCCATCGCGGCCAAGGAGCGGCCCGACCTGGTGGCGGGCATCGCCCTGCTCGGCCCGTTCCTGGGCCCGTCCTCCTCCGGCCTGTTCACCCGTGTCGGCCAGCGGCTGCTCCTCATGCGGCCCTGGGGCCCCCGCGCCCTGACCGCCTTCTACGACCAGTTGCACACCGGCCGCAAGCCCGAGGGGCACCGGCGCCAGCTGGAGCTCATCCTGGAGATGCTGCGTCCGGCCGACCGCTACCGCGCCGTGTACCGGACGATCTACGCGCGCAACGAGACCGTCGCCGACGCCGAGGGGATGCGGGCCCGGGCCGTGGTGGTCATGGGCGAGCAGGATCCCGACTGGAAGGACCCGCGCGCCCATGCCGCACGGGTGGCCTCCGTGGTGGGGGGTTCGGTGCTGATGGTGCCCGAGTGCGGCCACTACGCCCACGCGCAGCGGCCCGACGTGGTCGTGCCCGCCGTGGAGGCGCTCGTCAGGGAGGTCGTGGCCGGTGCCTAGGGCGGGACTGACCCCGGCGGTGGTGGCCGAGGAGGCGGCGCGGCTCAGCGACGAGGAGGGGTTCGACTCCCTGTCCCTGGCCGCGGTCGCCAAGCGGCTCGGGGTGGCCACGCCCAGCCTGTACAAGCACGTGGACGGACTGGCGGGGCTGCGCCGTGAGGTGGCGCTGCTGGGCGCGAACGGGATCGGCGAGGAGGTGCAGCGCGCCGCGGTGGGCCGGTCCGGCCCGGAGGCGCTGCGCGCGACGGCCGACGCCTACCGCCGCTACGCGCACGCCCACCCGGGGCGCTACGTCGCCCTCCAACAGTTACCGGTGCTGGCCGGGGCCAGAGCCGAGCTGACCACCGACCCGGTGCGGGTCCTGGCCGCCGTCCTGCGCGGGTTCGGCATCGCCGAAGACCAGGACGTGCACGCGATCCGGGCGCTGCGCAGTTCGCTGCACGGGTTCGTGGACCTGGAGACGCGCGGCGGCTTCGGTCTGCCCGAGGACGTGGACCAGTCCTACGCGCTGCTGGTGGAGGGGTTCGTCCGCGCCTTCCAGGAGTGGCCGGGCGCCGTGCCCGGCGCGGCTGTGACACACGAGAACACGGAGAAGGGGTAGACGATGCTGGCAGGACACTTCGGGGTCGCGGGCATCGTCAGGGCGTGGCGCCCGGAGCTGCCCATGGGCGCGCTCCTGGTCGCGACGCAGTTGCCGGACCTGGTCTTCCTTCCGTTGGCGGTGCTGGGTGTGGAGAGCGGGACCCGGCCGAACCCGGTCTGAGCGGCTACGGGTCCCTCCTCATCCGCGCGGAGTACTCCCACGCCCTGGCCAGCAACCTGGCGCTCGCGTTGTTGGTGGGCGGTCTGGCGCACGTGTTGCTCCGTGGACGGTGGGGTCGGGACGCCGGTCTGGTCCTGGGCGGGGTGGTGTTCAGCCACTGGCTTCTGGACCTGCTCGTGCACCGGCCGGACATGCCGTTCCTGCCCGGTGGCGCGGGCGGGCTGCCGCTGCTGGGCCTGGGGTTGTGGGAGGCGCCGGTGGCGGCGGCCGTGGTGGAGGGCGCGCTGGTGCTGGCGGGCACCGTCCTGTACGCCTGGCGCACGCTCCGGGACCAGTCGAACCACGTCCGGGCACGGCTCTACAGCGCGGGTGTGGGGGTCCGCTGCTGGTGGGTTCCTTCGTGTTCGACCTCCTCACGTCCTGACGTTTCCTTCGCCCCCGTCGACGCGGCTCCCGGTGAGCAACACCTGGCTCCGAGCGGTGTTACGGCCTTACCCGGGCATGGGCCAAGCTGGTGGACACGACCGTGCGCCGTCCGTGTACGGCGCCCAACCCGTTGTGGAGCCCCTGATGCCCAAGAAGGCCGCGTCGAAGATCGGTGGTCTGGTGACCGCCGTGGTCGGCGTCCTCGCCGTCGCCGCGTTCGTGCTGTACCAGCTGGGAGTGATCGAGCCCGATCCCGAGCGCACCGCCGAGCCCCGGGACGACGGTTCGTCCGTGCCCGGGGACGGCGGTGCCTCCTCGTCGGTGGAGCAGGCCCGACAGCGGATGGAGGAGTTGCGGATGGAGGAGGAGAACGACCCGCCGGGGTACGACCGGGCGCTGTTCCCCCACTGGGACAGCGGTGTGCAGGACAACTGCACCACCCGTCAGGTGGTCCTGCTGCGCGACGGCGAGGACGTGCGGGTCGACGACGACTGCCAGCCGGTGTCGGGGTCCTGGTACAGCCCCTACGACGGGGAGACCCTGACCGAGGCGGAGGACCTCGACATCGACCACATGGTGGCCCTGAAGGAGGGCTGGCGTTCGGGCGCCCACGCGTGGACGACCGAGGAGCGCGGACGCTTCGCCAACGACCTGGACTCCTCGCAGCTGTGGGCGGTGAGCGCGTCGACCAACCGCTCCAAGGGCGACTCCGACCCCGCCGACTGGCTGCCGCCGCTGGAGTCCTCGCACTGCGACTACGTGGTCTCGTGGATCGAGGTCAAGCACGTGTGGGACCTGACCGTCGATCCGGACGAGGAGGCGGCGCTGCGCGAGGTGCTCTCGGGCTGCTGAGGCCGGTTCAGGCGGGGTTGGCGGCTCTGACGCCCCGGGCGGTGGCCAGGAGTTCCTTCTGGCCGACGAGGCCGAAGGCGTCGCGGACCTCCACCGCCACCCCCTGGAAGGGCGTCCAGAACGCCTCGGTATCGCCGTGCAGGGCGGTAAGGCCGTTGTTGTCGAACTCGGTGAGCTCCCAGTCGGGCGAGCGTTCGTGGTACTCGGTCAGGAAGTCGCGGACGGCGGGCAGGTTGGTGAGCCCGTCGCCGCGCATGACCAGGACCTGGAGGACCACCCTGGCCCCTCCCCCCTCCAGGGTCGTCTCCCACACCCGGCTGGAGAAGGACACCCCGCCCCACTCGTAGTCGAAGTCGGAGACCGAGGTCTGGTCGTCGATCTGGTCGGGCAGGTGCCCGATGGTGAATCCGTCCAACTCTCCCCCTCGTGGGCTGGCTGCGGCCGGGGCCGCGACGAGTGCGAGCGCGGCGGCGAGGACCGCCGCGACCCACCGGAGAACACGCATGGTCACCTCCGGCGGCAGTCGCGGGACCCTCCCGCACCGCCGCCACCTCTTATGGTGGGACGTCGCGAGGGCCCGTTCCAGAGTGTCCTCGAACCTGTGGACAACCCCCACCGACACGCGCGGGGTCCGCGTCGGAGCCCCCTACCCCGCCGGTCAGGGGACGAACGTGTCGGTGAGGAACTCGGCGATCGCCAGAGAGGACGTGGCCGCGGGCGAGGGCGCGTTGCGCACGCACACCACACGCCCGTGGGTGTCCACGTGGAAGTCGTCGACCAGGGAGCCGTCCCGGGCCAGTGCCTGGGCGCGCACTCCGGACGGGGCCGGGCGCAGGTCGGCGGCGGCCAGCTCGGGCAGCAGCCGCCGGGCCTGGGCGGCGAACGCGGCCCGCGAGGCGGACACGAGGGTCTCCCGGGCGCCCGCAGTCCAGTGGCGGCGGGCCAGGCGCCAGAAACCGGGCCAGGACAGGGTCCGCGCGAGTTCCCGGGTGCGCACGTCGCGTGCCCGGTAGCCCTCCAGCGCGGTGGCGAGGATGGCGTTGGGCCCGGCCATGACCTCGCCGTGGACATGGCGGGTCAGGTGCACCCCGAGGAAGGGGTACCGCGGGTCGGGGACGGGGTAGAGCAGGCCGTTCACCAGGTGGCGGCGCTCGGGGACGAGCTCGTGGTACTGGCCGCGGAAGGGCACCACCCGGGGATCCTCCGCGGCGCCCGCCATGCGGGCGAGGCGGTCGCTGTGCAGGCCGCCGCAGACCACCAGGCGGTCGAAGCGGTGGATGATCCGCTCGCCCCGGGGGTCGCCGGTGAGGACGCGGACGCCGTCGTGCTCCTGGCGCAGGTCCAGCACGGGTGTGTTGAGCAGTACCCGGCCGCCGGACCGGCGCACGTCGTCGGCGAACTGCTCGGCGACGGCGACGAAGTCGGTGACGGCGGTGGTCGGCGAGTGCAGGGCGACGACGCCCGCCGCGTGGGGTTCGATCGCACGCAGGCCCTCGGGGCCCAGTCGGGTGACGCCGGGGACGCCGTTCTCCCGCGCGCGGCGTTCGACGTCGTCCAGGCGTGCCTCGTCGTCGGCGTCGGCGGCCACGAGGACCTTGCCGACCTCCTGGTAGGGCAGCCCGTACTCGGCGCAGTAGTCCCGGAGCAGGCCGACGCCGCGCCGGCACAGCGTGGCCTTCAGGGAGCCGGGTCTGTAGTAGAGCCCGGCGTGGACGACGCCGCTGTTGTGGCCCGTCTGGTGCGCGGCGACCCGGTCCTCCTTCTCCAGGACGGTGACGCGTGTGCCGGGGCGGTGGAGGGTGAGGCGGCGGGCGAGGGCCAGGCCGACGATGCCCGCCCCGATGACGCCGATGTGTTCGGTGCTGCGCATGGCGGCACGCTAGCAACCCGGGTCCGGGCGGGAGGCGGGCGGACCGGTCACAACGCGCGCAGTCCGACGAGGACGGCGTGCAGCAGGTCCTCCCGGCCCAGCGGACGCGAGGGGCCGCAGCGCTGGAGCGAGCCGTCGGCGACCATGTCGGAGACGATGCCCCTGACCTGGCCGACCGGCAGTCGCACCTCGGCGGCGAGCTCGACGACGGTACGCGCGCGCAGGGCGTGGCGGAGGAGGGCCTCGCGTTCGGGCCGCAGCAGCTCGTGGCGGCCCGGGACGCGCGCGGCGACGACGAGGCTGAGCAGGTCGGGCTCGTCCGGACGGCAGCGGGGAACGCCGAAGGCGTGGGCGTCGGGGTCGCCCGCGGCCACGGCGAAGGGGCGCAGGAAGCGCTCCTGGCCGGGTTCCTCCTCTGGACCGGGGAGGACCGGGGGCGGGGATGGGGCCGGGTGGGTTCTGGGGGCGTTGGCGGCCGCTCTGCGACCGGGGGTGCCGTCAGCTCTCACCGTTCCCCCTCGGCTGTGTGGGGGCGGGTGCGCGCGCCGCGCCGTCGGGCCACGGTTCGGAGACGGGTTCCTGCCCGAGGGGGTGGCCGTGCGGGTCGGGGAGCAGGTACTCCCCCGTGGTCCCCGGCGGGGCGGCGCCGGGTCCGCCGGACGCGGGAACGTGTCCCTGCGGTCCGGTGTGCGCGAGGATGACGCCGTCCGGTCCGGTCCGGTCCGGCTGCGGGGCGAAGGGCTGCGGACCACTGTGCCCGAGAGGCGGCACGGGGACCTGCGGGTCACTCTGCCCGGCACGGCCCACAGGAGACTGCGGACCTGTCTGACCTCCGCGCGCGGAGAGCTGCGAGCCGGTCCGGTCCGGCTGCGGCGCGAAGGGCTGCGGACCACTGTGCCCGAGAGGCGGCACGGGGACCTGCGGACCGGTCCGGCCGTGGACGGTACCGTCCGCGCCGCCCGCGGCGTGGCCGCGCAGGGGGATGGCGGCCCGCACGGGAGTCGCCCCCCACCCGGCCGGGACGCCCGTCTCCCGTCCGTTCGCCGCAGGGCGGCCCGTGGGCGTGCCCGCGACCGTCACGAGGTTGTCGACCGGCTCCAGCAGGGAGGCGGGGATGAGCACGGTAGCCCGGGTGCCCCCGTAGGGCGAGGGCCGCAGCCACACACGGACCCCGTGCCGCCCGGCCAGGCGGGACACCACGAACAGGCCCAGCCGGGGGTCCTCGGGCAGGGCCATGACGTCGAACTCGGGAGGCTGGGTGAGCGTGCGCTCGGCCTCCGCGTAGCCGCGCTCGGACATGCCCAGGCCCCGGTCCTCGACCTCCACCACCAGCCCCTCCGCGGCCGGGGTGCAGCCGACGTCCACGGGCGTGCCCGCCGGGGAGAACTGCGTGGCGTTCTCGACCAGCTCGGCGAGCAGGTGCACCACGTCGGCCACCACCTGCCCGTGCACGAACACGCGGGGCGCCGAGGTCAGTCGGACACGCTCGAAGTCCTCGGTCTCGGCGATGGCGGCGCGCAGCACGTCCACGAGCGGACGGGGCTGGCGCCAGCGGCGGGCCGACTGCCCCCCGCCGAGGATGATGAGGTTGTCGGAGTAGCGGCGCGCGCGGGTGGCCAGGTGGTCCAGGCGGAACAGGCGGCGCAGCGCCTCGGGGTCCTGTTCGTGGTACTCGATCTCGTCGAGCAGACGGAGCTGGCGCTGGACCAGGGCCTGGTTGCGGAAGGCGATGCCCAGGAAGGCGCGGTTGGCTCCCCGGCGGATCTCGGCCTGGAGCACCGCCGACTCCACGGCGGTGAGCTGGGCGGTGTCGAAGGCCTCGGCGACCTGGCCGATCTCGTCGTCCCCCCACTCGTCCAGCGGCGGCAACTCCTCCTGCACGTCGACCTTCTCGCCGCGCTGGGCGCGGTCGACGATGTCGGGCAGGTCACCGTCGCGGTCCAGGATCTGTTCGCGCAGGTGGGTCAGGCGCTCGGTGAGGCGGCGCGAGGAGCGGCCGACCACGGCGATGGCCACCGCGCCGCCCGCCAGGGTGAGCGCGGCCGCCGCCACGCCCAATGAGACCCGCAGCAGGGCGGCGCTCCAGGCCAGGTCGACGGTGCGCCGGGCCTGGACCCCGGCCAGGTCCTGTAGCGCCAGGGCGGCCTCGGCGGAGGAGTCGTCCCACGCGTCCGCCCTGATGTCGACGTCGGCGTTCCAGTTCGAGCCCGTGGCCCCCTCCCCGGGTTCGGCCGGCTCGGCGAGCGGCCGTCGGGTGACGACCCGGCGGCTGAGCTCCTCCGCACGGGACCAGGCGGGCAGGGAGACCACATCCTCGTGGTGCGCGGCCACGCTCGGGTGCATGGCGGTGTCGACCGACTCCAGGGTGTCGCGGTAGGCGGCGGTGAGGTAGGTGAAGTGCGCCGTCTCCTCGTAGCTCATCTCGCCCCGGGCGATGGCGCCCGCGAGCAGCGCGTCGGCGGTGGAGTAGGCGGAGGAGGCACCCATGAGCTCGCTGGTCAGGACGGCGTCGGTGAGGTTCTCCCCGCCGTCGGTGGTGTGCACGAGCGCGGTGGTGGCGCCGGTGGTGCCCGCCAGGACCTCGCCGTAGCGCAGGATGGTCTCCTCCTGCCCGACACCGTGCCCGTCCACGTCCGCGCGGACCTCGTCGAGGATTCCGGCGCCGTCCACCAGGGCGGTCGCGCTGCGTTTGACCTCGTCGTCGCGGGTTCCGCGCAGTCGCTCGGCGAACGCGACGGCCTCGGCCATGGCGGCGTCGGTGTTCTCCCGCTGCTCGTCGAGGGTGGCGCCGACCTCGTCGTCGCGGGTGCCGGTGCTTTCGAAGCGGCCCAGGTGGACCAGGGAGAGGCGGCGTTCGGCGCGCACCTCCTCCGCCGCGTCGGAGAAGACCTGTGCTCCCTCGCGCGCCTGGACGACGGCGCCCATGAACTGGACGGCGCGGATCGTGCCGACGGCGGCCACGACGAGCCAGAGCGCGAGGAAGCACAGGCTCGGGATCAGCACGATGCGGGTGAGCTGCCTCCGGATCGTGGGCGCGTTGTCGCGGGTTCTGCGCATGGCCCCCTCCAGCCTGTGCGGTTGCCGGGCGGCGAGAGGGCGCCCCGGCGGCTTTCGGTCGAGCCGAGGCTATCGAAAAATCCTTGCTTTATGCTGTCAAACGATCACTATCAGTTGCCTTTTCTTTGGTCGGCTCTCTCCCGTGGATGTGTTACCGCCGCTCCCGGGCGAAGAATCCGCAGGTCCGGGCGCCGGGTGCACACGACGGGGGCCGCCCGCCGTGCGGACGGCCCCCGGGAAGGCACACCGTCGTGTGCCGGGGTACGGCGTGTCGCGCCTCAGGGCGCTGTCGGGGAGGCTGCGTTCGTCGCGGCCGCGCGCCGTCAGGACTCCGGGCGGTGCCGGGAGCCCACCGGGGCGGGCAGTTCCTCGACCGTGGGCGGCTGCTCCACTCCCAGGGAGTTGAGGACCTCGGCGTAGCGCAGGGCGGCGATCTTGCCCAGCAGGCTGTCCGCGCCCAGGGGCGCGCCGAGTCTGGCGCCGAAGCGCGCGGCGAGCGCCTCCAGCTCCTCGCGGGGCAGCTCCGGCCCCAGGGCGCTGGGCGCGATCACCGGGCGTTTGCAGCCGCCCTGGCGCAACTGGCCCACGACCTGCTCGACCGCGGCCTCGTTCTCCAGGTCGGCGGGCAGCACGGTCAGGCCCAGGCGCGCGGCGAGCAGCACGGCGCTCACCCCGGCGGCCCCGGCCGCGGCCTCACCGCCCACGGCCCCGACGATGATGCCGTCCGCCATGGTGGTGTCACGGGCGACCACGCTGATCAGGCGCATACGGTCCGCGCGCACGTATCCCGACTCGGCCAGCCGCAGGTGCAGCACCTCGGCGAGCATGGGGTGCGGCCCCAGGCCCTCGGTGACGCGCGATTCGGTGCCCGTCCGGGCCACGGCCGCCTCGATCGCGGCGGAGGTGCCCGCGTGCGGTGCGGTGACCAGCGGGACGACGACGGCGGACAGGGGGCTGCCCTGCGCGTCCTTGAGATCGGTGAGGGCCTCGGTGAGGCTCTGCTCGTCGCCCTCGGTGTGGCCGTAGCGGATGGTGACCTCGGGGCGGTAGGCGCGCACGAGGTCGGCCATCCGGGCACCGATCGACTCACCGTCGGCGCCCCTGGCCCGGTCGGCCGTGCCCGGGACCGCCATGATCAGGGCGGGGGTGCCGAACCAGTTGTCGAAGGACAGCGGGTTGCGGTGGCGGCCGGAGCGCCGCTTGGGCAGTTCGCGTGGGGGAAGTCGGTCAGAGTTTCGCATACCAGGATTCAGATGAGAGGCGGATGGGGCGCCCGGTGGGGCCGGTGGTCACTGCCGCGACATTGTAGCGTTCGGCACCCTGTTTCATGGGCGTGTCCCCCGAACGTATACCGGATCGAATCCGCGGGGATTGTCCGGGTCGGCGACCCACACGTGTCACCCGCTCATGACGGGGTCCCGGCCCCGGATCACATGGGTGACCAGCTCCACCAGCACCTCCTTGCAGGACTCGCGCTCGCGGGCGTCGGCCATGACGACCGGCACCTCGGCGGAAATGTCCAGCGCCTCACGGACCTCCTCCCGGCGGTAGACGGTGGAGCCCTCGAAGCGGTTCACCGCCACCACGAACGGCACCCCGCGGCGCTCGAAGAAGTCCACGGCGTGGAAGCAGGTGTCCAGGCGGCGGGTGTCGGCCAGCACGACCGCGCCCAGCGCCCCCTGAGAGAGTTCGTTCCACATGAACCAGAACCTGTCCTGCCCGGGGGTGCCGAACAGGTACAGGACGATGTCGGGGTTGATGGTGATGCGGCCGAAGTCCAGGGCGACCGTGGTGGTGGTCTTGTCCTCCACTCCCCCCAGGTCGTCCACACCGTAGCTGGCCTCGGTCATCACCTCCTCCGTGCTCAGCGGGGTGATCTCACTGACGGAGCCGACCAGTGTGGTCTTGCCCGCGCCGAATCCCCCCGCCACGATGATCTTGACCGCTTGGGGGATCGCCTCCTGCGGCCTGGTGTCAGAGTCTGCGGATGCCATCGAGTACCGCCTGAAGTACTTTCTTCTCGGGGAGCTGGGTCATGGGCTCCCGGGTGCGCACGTCGCCGTCGGCGAGGAGGTCTCCCAGGAGCACCCTGACGACGGTCAGGGGGATGTCGAGCCGGGCGGAGATCTCGGCCACCGATATGGGTCTGCGGCACAGGCTCAGGATGGCCTGCTGTTCGGGCTCCCCCTCCCGGTCCCCGCGGTCCGCGGCGGCGACGACGATGGTGACCAGGTCCAGGCGCGGGCCGGTGCGGGGCCGGGTGCGGCCCCCGGTCATGGTGTACGGGCGCACGAGCTGACCCGAGGGGGCGTCGCCGAGCACGACACCCGGCGAGGGCCCCTCCGACGTCGGGTGCCCGCGGCCCCGGTACCAGGCCAGCGCCCTACGGCCGGACAGCGGTTGCGCCGCCTCGTCCGGGGCCGAGGGTACGGCCGGTGGCGCTCCGCGCCGCTCTCCGGGCGTGCTCATGAACCGGCGCTCCCGGTGACGGTGAGGTGGTCCGGCCGACGCGGCGCGGCGGTGAGGAACTGGCCCACCCGCTTGACCCGCAGGTTCATCTCGTAGGCGACCAGTCCGACGTCCGCGTCCTCGGTGGCCAGCACCGCCAGGCACGCTCCCGCACCCGCGGCGGTGACGAAGAGGTAGGAGTGCTCCATCTCCACCACGGTCTGGCGGACGTCACCGCCGCCGAAGTGGCGCCCCGTCCCGCGCGCCAGGCTCTGGAACGCCGACGCCAGGGCGGACAGGTGCTCGGCGTCCTCGGAGGCCAGCCCCCGCGAGCCTCCGAGCAGCAGTCCGTCGGCCGACAGCACGATCGCGTTCTCGGCGCCGACGACGCGGTCGACGAGGTCGTCCAGGAGCCAGTCCAGGTTGTCAGCGGCCTTGCTCTTGCCCACCATGTCAGTCGCTTTCTCCCGTGTGATCGTCGGCGCTCGCACCGACCTGACCGTCACTGCTGTGTTCACGCCCGTCGGCGTCGGCCCCGATGTCCGCGGCCCGGCCGCGCCGGGTCCCGGTGCTGAAGGCGTCCATCATCCGCCGTGCCTGTTCGGGGGTGCGCCGGGAGGAGCCCGGGGGGTCGGACTCCTCCCACTCCTGAGGGTCCGCGGCTCTGAGCTGGGGGGCGAGGCTGGCCTGCCGTCTGCGTCGGGGAAGTCCGGGGCGGTCGGGTCCGGCGCCGACCCGGCCGGACCCGGGCTCGGTCCCCGGGGCAGCGTCCGCGGATTCGGGGTCGGGGGCGGGCGACGGCACCCGGCGCAGCAGGGGCGTGCTCCGGGCCGGGCGTGCGCCGCCGTCGTCGCGGGGGACCGGGCGCAGGAGGGGCCGGTTCCGGTGGGGGGCGTCCTGCACCGTGAGCAGGTCGCTGTGCTGCCCCGACGGCTCCGTCTGCGCCGAGTGGGCGCCCTGGCGGATGGCCGCGCGGGGCCGTTCCGGCGCGCTGGAGGAGGCGACCAGGGCGCCGGGAACGAGCACCACGGCCCGGGTGCCGCCGTAGGGCGAGTGCCGCAGCTGCACCCGGATGTCGTGCTTGGCGGCGAGGCGGGCGACGACGAACAGGCCCAGGCGCGAGTCCCCGCCGGAGGTCATGACGTCGAACTCGGGTGCCTCGCTGAGGGTGCGGTTGGAGCTGGTCAGGACCTCCTCGGTCATGCCCAGGCCCCGGTCCTCGATCTCCACGGCCACGCCCTTGGGCACGGACTCGGTGGCGATGGTGACCTGGGTGTGCGGCGGCGAGTAGGCGGTGGCGTTCTCGACCAGCTCGGCGAGCATGTGGATGACGTCGGCCACGGCGGCGCCGGACAGCGACAGGTCGGGTACGGAGGTCAGCCGGACCCTGGTGTACTCCTCGGTCTCGGAGATGGCGCCGCGCAGGATGTCCACGAGCGGGACGGGGTGACGCCAGCGGCGGCCGGGCTGGGCTCCGCCCAGGATGATGAGGTTCTCGGCGTGGCGGCGGCCCCGGGTGGCCAGGTGGTCGAGCTGGAAGAGGCTCTCCAGCAGGTCGGGGTCCTCCTCCTCGCGCTCGACCCGGTCCAGCAGCTGGAGCTGGCGCTGGAGGAGGGACTGGTGGCGGTGGGCGATGCCGAGGAAGACCCGGTTGACGCCCGCGCGGATGTCGGCCTGCTTGACGGCTGCGGCGACGGCGGTGCGCTGGGCGATGTTGAAGGCGTCGGCGACCTGTCCGACCTCGTCGTCGCCGTGGTCGAGCTGTTTCATCTCGGTGTCGAGGTCCACGTGCTCTCCCGACTCCAGGCGGCGCACGATGCGGGGCAGGTCGCTGCGCGCGCTGCCCAGGGTGTCGGCACGCAGCTGGGCGAGCCGGTAGGTGAGGCGTCCGGCGGAGCGGGCGGCCACGCCGTAGGCGAGGGTGCCCGCGAACAGGGAGGCGATACTGCCGCCCACGGCGAGGGTGAGCATCCAGGAACTGGCCTGCTCGGTGGCGGTGACGACGGCGCCGGCGCGCGCGGCGGTGATGTCGGCCAGTTCGGTGTTGACCTGGTCGGCGGCCTCGCGCCAGCCGCCGAGCCCCTCGGGCGGCGCGGGTTCGCGGACCTGCTCGCCGGTGAGGGCGTCCACGGTGACCGGGGCCTGGTACGTGGCGAGGGTGTCGGCGATGGCCAGGGCGTCCTGCCAGGTGCGGCTCCCGGCGAGGGCGGTCAGGGCGGGGGAGTCGCCGTCGTCGGCGGCGGGGCCGGGAGGGGCCATGTCGACGCGGTGGCGGGCGTCGGTGGTGAGCGCGGCGACCTGTGCCTGTTGGAAGCGGTCGAGGGAGTCCTCGGCGAGCACGGCTCCGATGAGGGCGTCGGCGTGGCTGAAGCTCTCCTGTGCCCACATCAGGTCGGTGACGGCGGCGGCCTCGGCGGTGGCGGGACCGTTGTCGAGGGAGCGGGCGGTGCCGGCGTAGAGGCGGATGCCCTGCCCGATCGCGGTGGTGTAGACGGTGAGGGCGTCCTCGGGCGGGCCGGGCTCGGCCAGGCTCTGGGTGCGCAGCTCCGCGACCTCGGTCAGGGAGGCGAAGAAGTCCTCGGTGAGGGGCGCGGTCGCCGGGTCGTCCTGGTCGCCGATGGTGCCGCGCAGGTCGTGGACGGGGACGAGCGCCTCGTCGGTGCGCGAGACCGCCTCGGCCAGGGCGGCACGGCCGTCCTCGGCGGGGTCGGCGAGGTACTCGGCGCTCAGGCGGCGCTCCTCCTGGAGGAGGGTGAGCGCGTCGGCGAGCCGGATCCCGGCGCGGCCGTCGCCGACCGAGGAGCGCAGCGACACCGCCTGGACGAGCATGGCCGTGCTGAGGACGACGAACAGCGCCAGGAAGGTGATGCTGGGGATCAGTACGATCCTGTTGATCTGAGCCCTGATGGCGCTGCGGCCGGTGCCTCCCGTGTTCCCCATTGCGTTCCTCCCACGGACTGGTCGCGGGCGCCTGTCGGACGTGGTCGCACCGCACGACGCGCGGATGCGCCGGAAGTGCCGTGCACCGAGGAGTCGTCACGGTTCGCACAGGGCAGACCACGCCTGGTGCCCGCAGACTCAGGACGCTACCGCACTCTCACCGCGGGTGCCGGGCGAATTCCAAAATGGATGTGACGTGGGCGCGGGTGCCGCGAACGCGGTCGCGGAAGAGGGCTCCGCGAACGTGTACGGGCGCGCTGACCCCGGTGGGGATCAGCGCGCCCGTACACGGACTCTCGCGGGGATCAGGCGGTGAAGGCCTTGCGGTGCTCCTCGACGTCCGAGCGCAGCTTCTCCAGCTGCTCGGCCACGCGCACGGGGGCGGTACCACCCCTGCCCGAGCGCGAGGCCAGGGAACCGGCCACGGTGAGGACCTCGCGCACCGCCGGGGTCAGGTGCTCCGAGACGGCGGCGAGGTCGTCGTCGCCGAGGTCGGGCAGGTCGATGCCGCGCTCCTCGCACACGCGCACGCAGGTGCCCGCGATCTCGTGCGCCTCCCGGAAGGGCACGCGCTCGCGCACCAGCCACTCGGCGATGTCGGTGGCCAGGGAGAAGCCCTGCGGGGCGAGTTCGGCCATCCGGTCGGTGTGGAAGGTGAGGGTGGCGACCATGCCTGTCATCGCGGGCAGCAGCAGGTGGAGGGTGTCCACCGCGTCGAAGACCGGCTCCTTGTCCTCCTGGAGGTCCCGGTTGTAGGCCAGCGGGAGCCCCTTGAGGGTGGTGAGCAGCCCGGTGAGGTCTCCGACGAGGCGCCCGGCCTTGCCGCGGGCGAGTTCGGCGACGTCGGGGTTCTTCTTCTGCGGCATGATCGAGGAACCGGTGGAGAAGGCGTCGTCGAGCGTGACGAAGGAGAACTCCTTCGTCGCCCACAGGATGACCTCCTCCGAGAGCCGGGACAGGTCCACGCCGATCATGGCGGTGACGAAGGCGAACTCGGCGACGACGTCGCGGGCGGCGGTGCCGTCGATGGAGTTGTCCACCGAGTCGGGGAAGCCCAGCTCGGCGGCGACCGCGCGGGGGTCCAGTCCGAGGGAGGACCCGGCCAACGCGCCGGAGCCGTAGGGGGACACCGCGGCGCGGCGGTCCCAGTCGCGCAGCCGCTCGACGTCGCGCACCAACGGCCAGGCGTGCGCCATGAGCTGGTGGGCGAGCAGCACGGGCTGGGCGTGCTGGAGGTGGGTGCGGCCGGGCATGGCGGCGTCCGGGTGGGCCGCGGCCTGGTCGGCCAGGGCCCGCACCAGGTCCAGGAGCTGGTCGGCGATCTGCCGGGCCTCCTCGCGCAGGTACATGCGCACGAGGGTGGCGATCTGGTCGTTGCGGGAGCGCCCGGCGCGCAGCCGTCCGCCCAGTTCGGCGCCGACCCGCTCGATGAAGCCGCGCTCCAGGGCGGTGTGCACGTCCTCGTCCTCCAGGACGGGGGTGAACGCCCCGGAGGCCACGTCGGCCTCCAGCAGGTCCAGGCCCTCGATCATGCGGTCCAGCTCGTCACCGGTGAGCAGGCCCGCGCGGTGCAGGGCGCGGGCGTGGGCGCGCGATCCGGCGATGTCGTGGCGGGCCAGGCGCCAGTCGAAGTGGGTGCTCAGCGACAGGCGTGCCAGGGCCTGGTCGGGGCCGCCCTCGAAGCGGCCTCCCCACAGGCGCAGCGCCTCGGGCTGGTCGGCCATGGTGGTCTCTCCTTGACGTGTGGTGCGGCGGAACGGGGCCGGGGCCCCGCGTCCGCGCGGGTGCTACGTGTGCGGGCGCCGGTCGCGCGGCCCGGCGGGGTGCCCGGGACGTCCTCGTACGAGGTTACGGTCTGCGGTCGGCCAGTCGCAGGAGGGCGGCGGCCAGGTCCTCGCCGCCCTGGGGGGCGCGGGAGATGACCAGGATGGTGTCGTCCCCCGCGATGGTGCCCAGGATGGCGTGGAAGTCGGTGTGGTCGATGGCCGAGGCCAGGTACTGGGCCGCTCCGGGCGGGGTGCGGACGATGACCATGTTGGCGGAGGCCTCGGCCGAGACCAGCAGGTCCTCGGCGAGCCGGGTCAGGCGCGCGCCGGAGACCTGTTCCAGGTCCAGGCTGTCGGGGCGGGTGCGCTGGAGGCGTTCTCCCCCCTCCCCCGGCAGCACGTAGACCAGGTGGCCGTCGGCGGTGCGGAGCTTGACGGCGCCCAGCTCGTCCAGGTCCCGGGAGAGGGTGGCCTGGGTGACCTGGACGCCCGCCTCGGCCAGGCGCCTGGCCAGCTCGCCCTGGGACCTGACGTCCTCACGGGTGAGGACGTCGGTGATCCGGGCGTGTCTGGCCGCCTTGGTCATCGGCGCCGTGCCGCCGTTCTCCGCCGTCATGGCCGGACGGCTCCGGGGTTGTCGCTGGCCTCCAGCAGGAAGGCGAGCAGGGCCTTCTGGGCGTGGCGGCGGTTCTCGGCCTCGTCCCAGACCACGCTCTGCGGCCCGTCGATGACCTCGGCGGAGATCTCCTTGCCGCGGTAGGCGGGCAGGCAGTGCAGGACGAGCGCCTCGGGATGGGCGGTGGCGAGCAGGTCGGCGTCGATCGCGTAGGGGCGGAAGGGCGCCTCGCGGTCGGCGGCCTCGTCCTCCTGGCCCATGGAAACCCAGGTGTCGGTGGCCAGGACGTCGGCTCCCCGGGCGGCCTCGCGGGCGTCGGCGGTGACCGTGACCGACCCGCCGGTGGTGGCGGCGATCTCGGCGGCGCGCGCGACCACGCCGGGGTCGGGCTGGTGCCCCTCGGGGGCGCCGACGCGCACGTGGAGTCCGGCGGTGGCGCCGCCGAGCAGGTAGGAGTGGGCCATGTTGTTGGCGCCGTCGCCCAGGTAGGCGAGGGTGAGCCCGGCCAGGGCGCCCTTGTGCTCGCGGACGGTCTGGAGGTCGGCCAGGATCTGGCAGGGGTGGAACTCGTCGGTGAGGGAGTTGACCACCGGGACGGAGATGTGGGCGGCCAGGGTCTCCAGGTCGCGCTGGGCGAAGGTGCGCCACACGACGGCGGCGACCTGGCGCTCCAGGACGCGGGCGGTGTCCTCCAGGGGTTCGCCGCGTCCCATCTGGGTGCTGGTGGTGTCCAGGACCAGGGCGCTGCCGCCCAGGTCGGCGACGCCGACGGCGAAGGACAGCCGGGTCCGGGTGGAGGGCTTGTCGAAGATCAGGGCGACGGTGCGCGGACCGGCGAGCGGCCGGTGGCCGAAGCGGTCCTTCTTCATGTCGTCGGCGAGGTCGAGGACCCGGGCCTGTTCGTCCGGGGCCAGGTCGTCGTCGCGCAGGAAGTGGCGGGTCACGGCTACTGCTGCTCCTTCGTCGCTGCGGCCTCGGCTGCGTCCAGGACGGTGGGCAGCGCCTCGATGAACAGGCCGATCTGTTCGGGTGTGATGACCAGGGGCGGGGCGATCCGGATCGCGCCGGGGGCCACGGCGTTGACGAGGAAGCCGCGGACGGCCGCCTGTTCCTGCACGTGGGCGGCGTGTGGTGCGGTGAGCTCCAGGGCCCGCCACAGTCCGCTGCCGCGCTGTCCGGCCAGCAGGGGATGGTCGATGGCGTCGATCTGCTCGGCGAGCAGGTCGCCCATGACGGCGGTGTGGGCGAGCAGGTTCTCGCTCTCGATGGTGTCGAGGACGGCGAGGGCCGCCGCGCAGGCCACGGGGTTGCCGCCGAAGGTGGAGCCGTGGTCGCCCTTGTCGAAGGCGTCGGCGTAGCGGCCGAACCCGACGCAGGCACCGATGGGCAGGCCGCCGCCCAGGCCCTTGGCGAGGGTGAGCACGTCGGGGCGCACGTCCTCCTCCTGGTGGGCGAACCAGCGGCCGGTGCGGCCGATGCCGCTCTGGATCTCGTCGAGGACGAAGGCGGCGCCGGTGTCGTCGCAGATCCGCCGGACCCCGGCGAGGTAGCCCTCGGGGGCGGGGACGACCCCGGCCTCGCCCTGGGTGGGTTCGGTGAACACCGCGACGCAGTGCTCGTCGACGGCCTCGGCGAGGGCGTCCAGGTCGCCGTGGGGGACGAAGCGCACGTCCATGCCGAAGGGCCCGAAGGGCTCGCGGATGGCCTCCTTGCCGGTGAGGGCGAGGGCGCCGGAGGTGCGGCCGTGGAAGCCGTGGGCGGCGGCGACGAAGTAGTGGCGGCCGGGTCCGGCGGCACGCTTGACCAACTTGAGCGCGGCCTCGTTGGCCTCGGTGCCGGAGTTGGTGAAGAAGACCTTGGCGTCGCCGCCGACCAGGCCGATCAGGCGCTCGGCGAGTTGGACCTCGCGTTCGTGGACGAACAGGTTGCTGGTGTGGGCGAGCGTGGCCGCCTGGTGGGCGACCGCCTTGACCAGGGCGGGGTGTCCGTGTCCGAGGCTGGAGACGGCGATCCCGGCGATGAGGTCGAGGTACTGGCGGCCGTCGGCGTCGTAGACCTCGCAGCCGCGCCCGAGGGTGAGGGCCACGGGCGGGACGCCGTAGGTGGGCATGAGCGAGGCCGCGAAGCGCTCGCGCAGGTGGGAACCGCTGGTCACTGTGCGCCTCCTGCGTTGGTGACGATGGTGTGGGTGTTGCGCCAGGGGCGCGAGGTGTGGCCGTTGCCCGCGAGCAGGGCGGCTTCCAGTTCCTCGTCGGCGACCATGGTGCCCACGCCCTGGTCGGTGAAGACCTCCAGGAGCAGGGAGTGGGGCACGCGACCGTCGATGATGTGGGCCTGGGGGACGCCGCCCTCCACGGCGTGCAGGCAGGCCTCCATCTTGGGGAGCATCCCCGAGGACAGGGAGGGCAACAGGGCGCGCAGCTCGTCGACGTCCAGGCGACTGATCAGCTCGGTGTTGCGGGGGTAGTCGGAGAACAGCCCCTCGACGTCGGTGAGCATGATGAGCTTGCTGGCGCCCAGGGCGACCGCGAGGGCGGAGGCGGCGGTGTCGGCGTTGACGTTGTAGACGCCGCCGTCGTCGGCGCGGGCGACGCTGGAGACCACGGGGATGCGGCCGTCGTCCAGGAGCGCGGCGACGGCTCCGGGGTCGACCCCGGTGATCTCGCCGACGCGGCCGATGTCGACGGTCTCGCCGTCCACCTCGACGGTCTTGCGCACGGCGGACAGGAGGTTGGCGTCCTCGCCGGACATGCCGACGGCGAAGGGGCCGTGCTGGTTGACCAGGCCGACGATCTCGCGGTTGACCTGCCCGGTGAGGACCATACGGACGATGTCCATGGCCTCGTCGGTGGTCACGCGCAGCCCGGCGGTGAAGGTGGACTCCACGCCGGAGCGCTTGAGCTGGGCGCTGATCTGGGGGCCGCCGCCGTGCACGACGACGGGTCGCAGGCCCGCGTAGCGCAGGAAGACGATGGACTCGGCGAAGCGGACCCGCAGCTCCTCGCTGATCATGGCGTTGCCGCCGTACTTGACCACGACGGTGCGGCCGTGGAAGCGAGAGAGCCAGGGCAGCGCCTCGATGAGGTGGGCCGCCTTGTCCAAGGCGTGGGCCCTGGCCGGATCGTCGGTGGTGTGGGGTGAGCGCGCGATCATGAGTTCTGGGCCCGGTCGTGGTCGGTGGCGGGGGTGTCGGCGCGCAGCTGGGTGGCCAGCTCGGCCAGCACCTCGGTGAGCAGTGCGGCGAGGTCGTCCTCGTGGGGGGACGTGCCGCTGGCTCCGCTGGCCATGAGCAGCACGGTGTCGTTGGTGGCGGTCAGCGGGTCGAGGGACGCCGCGACGGCGTCGGCGAGCAGGCGCTGGCACTGGTCGGCGGTGACGTCGGCGTCGGTGGTGAGCACGCACAGCGCGGTGGACAGGGAGGCGTCCGGGCCCTTGGCCATGGCGCCGACGGTGTAGCCGCCGCCGCGCCGGAAGGCGATCTTGGCGACGGTGTCGGTGGTGCGGATGGCGTCGGCGGCGTCCAGTCCGCCGCCGCGCGAGGCCTGGCCCAGGGCGGCGGTGACGCCCCGGAGCAGGGCGCCCGGGTCGGTGCGCCCGCCCATGGGACCGGCGGAGCAGAGCACGACCTCGGCGGCGGAGTCGTCGAGGAGGTCCGCGGTGTGCTCGGCCGCGGCGTGGACGTCCTGGAAGCCCGCGTCGGCCCCGCCGGAGTCGATGACGGCGGCGCGCACGCGCTCGCCGAAGAGGACCTGCTGGGACCACAGGACGGGGGCGGCCCGGTCCTCGGCGGCGGTGAAGACGGCTCCGGCGGCCCGGGAGGGGCCGTCGTTGACGACCACGGCGACGTCCCGGGCGCCGCCGCCCCTGAGCCCGGCGGCGACTCCGGCGGCGCGGAAGCCCCGGGGCGCGGTGACGCTCACGGGGCGACCGCCGCGAGCGGAAGGCCGGTGTCCTCGGGCAGGCCGAGGGCGAGGTTGGTGCTCTGGACGGCGCCGCCCGCGGTGCCCTTGGTGAGGTTGTCCAGGGCGGCGACGGCGACCATGCGGCCCGCGTCGGGGTCGACGGTGACCTGCACGAGGGTGGTGTTGGCGGCCAGCGTCATGGCGGTGCTGGGCCAGGTGCCCTCGGGAAGCAGGTGGACGAAGGGCTCGTCGGCGTAGGCGGTCTGGTAGGCGGCGCGGACCTGCTCGGCGGTGACGCCCTCCTTCAGGGGCGCGGTGCAGGTGGCCAGGATGCCGCGGGGCAGCGGGGCCAGGACCGGGGTGAAGGAGAGCCTGACCGGCTCACCGGTGACCGAGGTGAGGTTCTGGACGATCTCGGGGTTGTGCCGGTGGGTGCCGCCGACCCCGTAGGGGCTGAGGGCGCCCATGACCTCGCTGCCGACGAGGTTGGGCTTGGGCGCCTTGCCCGCGCCGGAGGTGCCGGTGACGGCGACGACGGTCAGGTCGGGCTCGACGAGCTGTTCGGCCAGTCCCGGGAAGAGGGCCAGCGTGGCGACGGTGACGTGGCAGCCGGGGACGGCGACGCGGCGGGCCCCGGTGAGTCGCTCGCGCTGTCCGGGGAGTTCGGGAAGACCATAGGGCCAGGTCCCGGCGTGCGGGGTGCCGTAGAAGCGTTCCCATGCGGCGGCGTCGTTGAGGCGGAAGTCGGCGCCGCAGTCGACCACGAGGGTGTCGTCGCCGAGCTGCTGGGCGATGTCGGCGGACTGGCCGTGCGGGAGGGCCAGGTAGACGACGTCGTGGCCGCGTAGCTCCTCGACGGTGGTGGGCGCCAGGATCCGGTCGGCCAGCGGCAGCAGGTGCGGCTGGTGCTGGATGAGGGGGGTCCCCGCGTTGCCTCCGGCGGTGACCGCGCCGATCGAGATCTCGGGGTGTCCCAGGAGCAGGCGCAGCAGCTCGCCTCCCGCGTAGCCGCTGGCTCCGGCGATGGCCGCTGTGTGTCCCATGGTGGTGCCCCCTGATCAGTTCGACTGAACTATCATGCACTCACGTGTAAATTTATGCAACCAGATTCAACGAAGACCCCGCCCAGTGTGGGCGGGGTCTCGTCACGGACCTGGGCGGTTACTCGGTGGCCTTGGGGTGGCGTGGACTGGCGTAGTCGATCCACACCGTCCGGCGCTCCTCGTCGACCAGGTACCAGATCCTGCCGCCGCTGGTGACCTCGATCTGCCAGCGAGGGCAGTAGCGACCTCGGACCAATCCCAGTGCGAGCTCATCGGACAGAGGGCTGTGCCGAGAGGTCCACGTCCGGGGAATCGGATCATGCCGCATCAGGTACCAGGCACGCGTAGCGTTCCCTGGAGTTTGCCCACACAGCTCTTCCCAGCCTTTGGCGGCCTTGTTGTCGAGGAACCGCACCGCCCACTCGCCGTTCCAGGCAGGGGGTCCGGCCAGATCTCCACGCTTTGGACTCACTCCGCCACCCCTGGTGGAGGTGACACCGGACCGAAGTCCTCCTCCTCGGGGCTGCGCTTTCGCGTCAGAGCCTCCAGCACCTCAGGATCAGCGTAGACCTCAGCCGTGTTACGCCATGTGATGACGAACTGGTGCACGGCGGGAGCGGGATCATCGAAGTCCTCCGTGGCGCGGAGTACGTCCGCGAACTCGTGAAGGAAGTTCTCCTTGCTCTCCTCCGGCAGGTAACGAGTCCAGGGAAAGACGTCGGCGGCGACCTCCCGCGCGATGTTCATCCTCTCCTCGTCCCCCAACACGAGGGCACGCAGGAAGCGCGTGGCGGTGTTGACCATCTCGGTGCGCTGCTGGTCCGCCTCGGACTCGCGCAGCACGAGGTCCACGTCGTCCCTCCGACGCAGGCGCAACTCGTGCGCGCGGGACTCGGCGAGCTTGGCCGTAGTCGCCTTGGGTCTGTTGATGAGCTCGGAGAAGGGCACCTCAGGAATCAGGGTCATGACTTTGAATGTACTTCAAATGTCACGCCCTGTCAGGAGAAACCGAAGACCGCCTCAGCGACCCGAGATACGGGTGGCGATCCCGGCCAGACGCGAGGTGTGCGCCCTGTCCTCGGTCCGAGACTCGCGGCGGTCGGCGCTCCGGTACAGCCCGTGGATGACCTGCGTGCCCACCCAGCGCAGGGGTTCGGGCTCCCAGCCGCGGACGCGGTGGCCCACCCACGGCAGGCGGGTCAGGTCGGTCTCGCGGCGCAGGACCAGGTCGCGCAGGGTGCGCCCGGCCAGGTTACTGGCGGCCACGCCGCTGCCCGCGTAGCCGCCCGCCCAGCCCAGACCGGTCTCCGTGTCCAGGTGCACGGTGGGGCGCCAGTCGCGCGGCACCCCCAGCACACCGGACCAGGCGTGCTCGACCGGCACGTCGGCCACGTCGGGGAACATGCGGGTCAGCGCCTGCCACAGCTCGGCGATGGCCTGCGGCTGGGTGGCGCCCTCCCCGTCCCTGGTCCCGTCCTTGGCCCCGTCCCCGCCCCTCTCCCTGGCCTTGGCCTTGGCCCCGTCCTGGGCCGAGCCGAAGCGGTGCGGGACGCCGCGTCCGCCGATCGCGATGCGGCCGTCGGCCGTGCGCTGGGCGTAGACGTGGGAGTGGGCGGTGTCGCCCAGCAGCTCCCGGCCCTCCCAGCCGATCTTCTCCCACAGCTCGGCGGGAAGGGGCTCGGTGACGATCATCGAGGAGTTCACCGGCTGCCAGTCGCGGCGCTGGCCGCGCAGGGTGGAGGTGAAGCCCTCGGTGGCACGCACGACGTGGTCGGCGTAGACGGTGCCGTGCTCGGTGACGACCGCCGGGCGGGCCGTGCCCTGGCGGGGGCGGATCTCCTCCACCGAGGTGCCCTCGAAGAGGGCCACGCCCAGGTCCTCCACCACCCGGGCCAGTCCCGTGACCAGCTTGGCGGGCTGCACGCGGGCGGCGTGCGGCGAGTAGGCGCAGGCGACGGCTCCGGACACCGACAGGCGGGGCTCACGCTCACCGTCCAGCAGGTGGATGTCGTCGGGCCAGTAGCCCCACTCCTGGAGGTACTCGATGTCCTCGGCCAGGCGCTCGCGCTGGGCGGCGTTGGTGGCCACCAGGCGCATGCCGCCGCGGACGATGTCGGCGTCGACGCCCTCGGCCTCGGCGACCGAGGCCACCTCGGTGACGGTGTCCATCATCGCCCGTTGCAGGGCGACCATCGCGGCCTTGCCGTGTGACTGCGCGTAGCGCTCGCGGGAGCCCGCGAACTCCGCCGACAGCCACCCTCCGTTGCGGCCCGAGGCGCCGAACCCGGCGAACTCGCGTTCGACCACCGCCACACGCAGGTCCGGCTGCTCCTTCTTGAGGTAGTAGGCGGTCCACAGGCCCGTGTACCCGGCTCCGACCACGCAGACGTCGTAGTCGGCGGTGCCGGGCAGGGGCGCGCGGCGCTCGGGGAGCCCGATCTCGCGGAACCAGAAGGAGACCCCTCCGTTGGCGAAGCGCGAGGACCGTGGAATCGCTCTCATCTGCGCGGCAGTGGTGAACAGTCCCATGATTCCCCCCGAAAAACTGTGCGCTCACGGTCCACCCCGCGGGACCCACGAACTTCCGCCAACCTACACGGGAACGGCGGCCGGTGGGATGCCTTCCCCGCCTTCGGGTCCGGTGGCGCACCGGGAGGGCGCGGATTCGGCTACCGAGAGTTCCGACCCGAACGCGCCGTCAGCAGCAGGAGCTGTCACGGAGCGTACGCGCGATGGCGGCGAGCTGGCGCACCCCGTCCTCGCCGAGGGGACCCAGGACGTGCTCGCGAAGCCGCTCGACGTGTCTGGTGCGCGCCTGGCCGATGAAGTCCAGGCCCCTGTCGGTGAGGACGGCGTAGACGACGCGGCGGTCGGAGGCGCAGTTCTCCCGCGCCAGGTAGCCCTCGCGCTCCAGGCGGTCCGCGAGCTTGGTGAACCCGCCCGTGCTCAGGCTGACCTCGCGGGCCAGACGGCTCATGGGCAGCCGGTGGCCGGGGGTGCGCTGGAGGCGTATGAGCACCTCGAACCACGGCCCGGCCATGTCCCTTCCGTCGGGGGTGATGCCGCCCAGGAGTTTGGGCTGGATGACGCTCATGGCCTCGTGGACCAGCCCCCAGGCGGTGATGAGGTCGTCGTCGTTCGTCGCGCTGCCAGCGTTGCCCGCACCACCCGCACTACCTACGCTGTCCGCGCCACCCGCACTACTCGCCCTACCCGCGCTGTCCGTGGCCTCGGTCGGCTCTGTGGTCATGTCCGCTCCCTGTCCCTCCCGGGGCGGACACCGGCGCGCATCTCACCCACAAGAAATATCTTCCCAGTAAATTTTACTCGACGCGGGGCGTTTCGCCCAGTGGTTTTGCCCCGAACGCGTCACACCCGGCGCGCGGAGTAGCGCACCGGGCTCGGGAAGGCGGCCGCGGGAACGGACCTCGGGAAGACGGCTGTAGGAACGTGCCTCGGGAACGGGCCGGAGGAAGGCGGCCGCGGGAGGAGGTTTCCTCCACGGGGCCCCGCCGGGGACGCGGCGGGGCCCCGTGGTCAGTGCCGGGCGGCGACCGCGTCCAGCGCGGCCGACAGGGTGGACACCATGTGGTCGATCTGCTCCCAGGTGATGATGAGCGGCGGCGAGACGAGCAGCGCCGTGGGGATCGGCCGTACGATCACACCGCGGGCCCGCGCCTCGGTGAACACCTCCTGGGTGGTGATCCCCCTGCCGCTGAGAGCCTCCTCGGTGAGCTCCACCGCGCCCATGACGCCCAGGCCCGAGCGGACCTCGGCCACCATCGGGTGGTCGGCCAGACCGCGCAGCGCGCCGTCCAGCTGGCGCTCGATCTCCAGCGACACCGTGAACAGGTCCTCGCGCTCCAGGATGTCCAGGTTGGCCATCGCCGCCGCGCACGCCGTCGGGTGCCCGGCGTAGGTGGTCCCGTGCAGGAACGGGTTGCCCTCGCCGTTGTAGAAGGGGTCGGCCACGCGTCCGCTGACCACGACGCCGCCCAGCGGCAGGTACCCGCTGGAGACGCCCTTGGCGAAGACGATCATGTCCGGGTCGACACCGAAGCGCTCGATGCCGAACCAGTTCCCCATCCGGGCGAAACCGCAGATGACGCTGTCGACGACGAACAGCACGCCGTACTTGTGACAGATCCGCGACACCTCGGCGAAGTAGTTGTCCTGCGGCAGGAAGACCCCGCCCGCGCCGACCACCGGCTCGGCGAAGAAGGCCGCGACCCGCTCGGGGCCGACCCTGAGGATCTCGGCCTCCAGGGCCTCGGCCGAGTCGTGGGGCACCACGGAGGTGTCCTCGACCAGCTTGCCGTAGCCGCTGCGGAACCGTTCCATGCCCGAGATGCTCGTGCCGAACCCGTGCAGGCCGTGGTAGCCGCCGGTCCGGCTGATCAGGTGGGTGCGCGCGGGCTGGCCGGTGACCGCCCAGTACCGCCGCGCCAGCTTGGCGGCCGTGTCGATGGACTCCCCTCCCCCGCAGGTCAGGATCACCCGCGGGTCGGCCACCGGGGCGTGCGAGGCCAGGCGCTCGCACAGTTCCACCGCGGGCCCGTTGGCGAAGTCCCCGTAGACCGTGTAGGCGTCCAGGGTGCTGATCTGGCGGTGGACCGCGTCCGCGATCTCGGTGCGGCCGTGGCCGACGTTGCAGTACCAGAGGCTGGCCGTACCGTCCAGGTAGCGGTCACCGGAGCTGTCCCAGAGCCACACGCCCTCGGCGCGGGCCACCATGAACTCCGGGCCCCTGACCACCGTGTTCATATCGCAGAAGGTGTGCCAGAGGCGGCTGGGCTCCCGCTGTTGCGTGGGAGCGAGTGCGGACGAGACAACCGTTTCGGTCATATGGCGACCTCCGAGCCGTGTCATGCGCGAGAGCGCAGTGGAAAACTCAGGTTGATCCAGCCTGCACACGGGCGCCCGTTGGTGGCAGGTGCTTGCAGGCTAAGCGTGCGACCCACCTCACAGCAAGAGCCAAAACGAAGATCCATGCCCCGAAACACAAACTTCATGCCGGCTACCCTTGGGGATCGGCGGCAAAACCCTTGCTGGGCTGGAAAAACACGCCGAAAAACAATCTGGAATCCGGTGTCGCCGACGGAGCTTTCACCGACGCGCGTGGCGTGGCGTGGCGGTGTGCGGCCCCCACACCACACTCGGTGCGCGGACCCGCGTACACACGAGGGCGGGGCCGGTCACCCCCGTACTCGGGAAGTGACCGGCCCCGCCCCGGCCCGAACACGCGCGCCCGGGCCACGCAGGACGGCCCCCTGCCTCAGCCGCGCAGGACGGCCCCCGTGCGCTCGGTCGCCAGGGCGACTGCCGCGTCGCGGGCCGCTCCGGCCTCCTCCGCCGTCAGCGTCCGGTCGGCGGCACGGAAGCGCAGGGCGAAGGCCACCGACTTGCCGCCCGCGCCGACCTGGTCCCCGGTGTAGACGTCGAACAGGCGCACGCTCTCCAGCAGCTCACCGGCGCCCTCGGCCAGCGCGGCGCTGACCTGGCCGACCGGCACCGAGGAGTCCACGACCAGGGCCACGTCCTGCGTGGCCACCGGGTACGTGGAGATCTCCGGCGCGATGACCGGAGTGCGGGCCCGCTCGATCCGGTCGAGCTCGACCTCCACCGCGGCCGTGCGCTCGGGCAGCCCGAACGCCTGGACGGTGCGCGGGTGCAGCTCACCGGCGTGGCCCACCAACAGGCGCTCGCCGTCCACGCGCACGTACAGCGCGGCGCAGCGGCCCGGGTGCCACGGAGCGTGCTGGTCGGCCTCGACCTCCAGCTCGACCCCCGCGACGCGGGCGACGTCGCGCGCGGTCTGGATCGCGTCGGCCCAGCCGGCCTCCCTGCCCGGGCCCCACCATCCGGCGCGTTCGGCGTGGCCGGAGATCACCGCGCCCACCCGGCGCGGCTGGTCCGGCAGGGCGGCCTCGATCCGGGCCAGTTCCTCGGCGCCGGGCCCGCGGTCCACCGCCAGCATGGGCGCGCGCGGGGCGTCGGGCCTGGGCCGGTAGACCAGGCCCGTCTCGTACAGGGCCACGTCGGTGAACCCGCGACCCGCGTTGCGGGCCAGCGCCTTGAACAGGCCCGGCAGCAGCGTGGTGCGCAGCAGCGGCTCGCCCTCGTTGAGCGGGTTGGCCAGGCGCAGGGCACCGCGGCGGTCGTCGTCGGCCGCCAACTGGAGGCCGTCGAGGTCGCGCTCGCCGACGAAGGGGTAGTTCAGCACCTCGTGGAAGCCGGTCTCGGCCAGGGTGCGGCCGACCGCGCGGCGCAGGCGCTGGCTCGCGGTCAGGCCGCGGCCCGAGGCGCGCGGGCGGATCGAGGGGATGTTCTCGTAGCCCTCGAAGCGGATGACCTCCTCGGCGAGGTCGTTGGGGTCGGTGATGTCGGGCCGCCAGCTGGGCGGAACGACCCTCAGCAGGTCCCCGTCGGCCTCCACCTCGCAGCCGACGGCACGCAGCCACCGCCGCGTGGTGCCTTCGGGGTAGTCCACCCCGGCGACGGCGCCCGCGTGGGAGGCCCGCACCATGACCGGCTCGCGCGCGGCGGTGCGGTCCAGGTGGGTGTAGGCGGTCTCGACCGTGGCGCCGCCCAGGTCGGCGAGCAGCTCGACCGCGCGGGTGGCGGCGGCCAGCTGCACGGCCGAGTCCACGCCGCGTTCGAAGCGGCGGGAGGACTCCGAGGACAGCTGGTGGCGCCGCGAGGCGCGGGCGATGTGCATGGCGTCGAAGTGCGCGGCCTCGACCAGCACCTCGGTGCTGGTGAGGGAGATCTCCGTGGTCAGGCCGCCCATGACCCCGGCGATGTTGACCGGGCCGCTGTCGTCGGCGATGACGATGTCGTCGGCGTCCAGGGAGCGCTGGACGTGGTCCAGGGTCTCCAGCTTCTCCCCCGCCTCGGCGGCACGCACCCGCAGGGCCCCCCGCAGCTGGGCGCGGTCCCAGGCGTGCAGCGGCTGGCCGAGTTCGAGCATCACGTAGTTGGTGACGTCGACGGCCAGGGAGATCGGGCGCACGCCGCACTGGTGCAGGCGGCGCTTCATCCACAGCGGGCTGGGCGCGTCGGGGTCGAACCCGGTGGCGCCGCGCAGGACGTAGCGGTCGCACAGGGCGGGGTCGATCTCGGCGGGGTGGCCCTCACCGCCGGACCCGGCGACGGCGACGTCAGCCGGGTCGCGGAAGTCCACCCCGTACAGCGCGGCGGCGTCGCGGGCCACCCCGCGCAGGGACAGCGCGTAGCCGCGGTCGGGCGTGACGGCGATGTCCAGGACGTCCTCACGCAGGCCGAGCGGCCCGATGGCGTCCTCGCCCACCGTGCCGAAGCCCTCGGGCAGGACGACGATGCCGCTGTGGTCCTCCCACAGGCCCAGCTCACTGGCGGAGCAGATCATGCCCGCCGACATCCGGCCGTAGGTCTTGCGGGCGCCGATCCGGAAGCCGCCGGGCAGTTCGGCGCCGGGCAGGCAGACCACGACCAGGTCGCCCTCGGAGAAGTTGCGGGCGCCGCAGACGATCTCCTGCGGCTCACCGGTGCCGTTGGCCCCGCCCACGTCGACCCGGCAGTAGCGGATGGGCTTCTTGAACCCGGTGAGCTCCTCG
Organism: Nocardiopsis synnemataformans; assembly: GCF_965343085.1. Taxonomy (NCBI): domain Bacteria; kingdom Bacillati; phylum Actinomycetota; class Actinomycetes; order Streptosporangiales; family Nocardiopsidaceae; genus Nocardiopsis; species Nocardiopsis synnemataformans. Next base: position 30,088 of record NZ_CBDRFA010000057.1, read on the forward strand.
ATCTCCAGCACGCGGCCGTACACGATGGGGCCGGTGATGTCGGAGCCGAGCTCGTCGACGGTCTCGACCTCCAGGCCCGCCAGCGTGAGGCGGCCGGCGAGTTCGCGGGCGGTGGTGCCGACCGGAAGGTCGACGTACTCCCGCAGCCAGCTCAGGGGGACGCGCATCAGTTCTCACTCCCGAACGCCGAGGTGAAGCGGATGTCGCCCTCGACCATGTCGTGCATGTCGCGCACCCCGTGCGCGAACATCAGTGTCCGTTCGATTCCCAGGCCGAAGGCCCAGCCCGTGTAGGCCTCGGGGTCCACGCCCGCGGCGGTGAGCACACGGGGGTTGACCACGCCGCAGCCGCCGATCTCGATCCAGCCCTCGCTGGAGCAGGTGCGGCAGGACGCGTCCGGGTTGCCCACGGAGGCGCCCCGGCACACGAAGCACTCCATGTCGACTTCGGCGGAGGGCTCGGTGAAGGGGAAGTAGGAGGCGCGAAAGCGCGTGCGCAGTCCCTCGCCGAACACGCCCTCGACGTAGGCGTCGATGGCCCCGCGCAGGTGCGCCAGGGTGACGCCACGGTCCACGACCAGGCCCTCCAGCTGGTGGAAGACGGGGCTGTGGGTGGCGTCGAGCTCGTCGGTGCGGAAGGTCTTGCCGGGCGCGACCACGTACACCGGCAGCTCCCGCGAGAGCAGGGCGCGGATCTGCACCGGCGAGGTGTGGGTGCGCATGACCAGGCCGGACTCGCCCCCGTCGGGGCCCTGCACGAAGAAGGTGTCCTGCATGGTGCGGGCGGGGTGGTCGGGCTTGAAGTTGAGGGCGTCGAAGTTGAACCACTCAGCCTCGACCTCGGGACCCTCGGCGATCTCGAAGCCCATGCCGACGAAGATGTCGGCCACGCGCTCGGCGACGGTGGTCAGCGGGTGGCGTGAACCGCGCGGGGCCCGGTCCCAGGGCAGGGTGACGTCGACGCGCTCCTCGATGAGGACACGCTCGTCGCGCTCGGCCTCCAGGACCGCCTGGCGGGCCTTGAGGGCCTGGCCGACGTCGCGGCGGGCGCCGCCCACGCGCTTGCCCGCGTCGGCCTTGGCCGCGGGGGGAAGCGCGCCGATCTCCCGGTTGGCCAGGGCCAGCGGGGAGCGGTCCGAGGCGTGCGCGAGCCGGACCTCCTTGAGTTCGGCGAGGTCGGCGGCGGCCTCGACGGCGGCCAGCGCCTCCTCGCGCATGCGGGCGACCTCGTCGGGGTGCAGGGGGGTCACCTCGACCGGGTCGAAGGAATTGTTCGGTGCAGACATGGTTGGTTGCCTCGCCGCCGACGTCCCCGGCATGGAGGACGGGCGGCAGTCACGGTCCGCGGCGGGGCGGACGAAGCCGACAGGAAGAGCACAGGCGGATTTCGGGCGGGCCCGGCAAAGGACGTGTGTCGCGGAGCCCGGGGCACGCCGTTGCGCCCACCGGGGAGGCTGGAGGGTCTGAGGGCCTCAGACGAACTCGGGTGCCCCGGCGGGCATGGTAAATCGGAACTCCGCGCCGCCGCTGGGGGCGCGTCCGACGGTGATCGTGCCGCCGTGGGCCTCGACGAGGCCCTTGACGATGAACAGACCGAGGCCGGTTCCGCCCCGGCGCTTGCTGCGCCAGAACTGGCGGAAGACGCGCGGAATGGTCTCGGGCGCTATGCCCTGGCCCTCGTCGCGCACCGACACCGCTGTTCCTCCCTCGCAGGGCTCGATCACGACACTGACAGTACCAGCGCCGTGCCGCACCCCGTTTTCCACGAGGTTCGACAGGATCTGCTCGATCTTGTCCGCGTCGAGCCACGTGCGCGGGAGCTCCCCGCGGGTCTCGACCCGGAAGCGCTCCTCCGGTTCCCCCGAGGCGACGCGGCCGGCCACGACCCGGCGCACGGCTTCGGGCAGGTCCACCACCTGGCGGCGCACCTCCAGGCGGCCCGACTCTATGCGGGAGACGTCGAGCAGGTCGTGGATGAGGCGGGTGACACGGTCGGCGTCGGCGTTGACCGTCTCCAGCATGAACAGCTTCTGCTTGTCGGTGAGCCGTTCCCACTTGGCGAGCAGGGTGGAGGTGAAGCCCTTGACGCTGGTCAGGGGTGAGCGCAGTTCGTGGGCGACCTCCGAGACCAGGTCGGCGCGGGAGCGCTCGGCGTGCGCGGAGGCGTCCCGGAGGGTGACGACCAGGCGGATGAGCTCTCCCCCGGGGCGGGCGCGCACGTAGCGCGCGGCGACGAGGACCTCACGGTCGTCGGGCAGCAGGAGGGCGCGCTCGGCCTGGCGGACGCGGTCGCGCGCGCCGCCGTAGGGATCGCTGGCCTGCCACCAGTCGTTGCCGTCGATGCCCAGGAGGGGCAGGACGGCGCGGTAGTCGCGGCCCAGTGCGGACTCGGCGGGGATGCCCAGGACATGGGCGGCCTGGGTGTTGAAGAGCACGACGCGACCGCGGGCGTCGGCCACGACGACGCCGTCGGGCAGGTCGTCCGCGTGCAGCGGGGTGCCGCCCGGCCCCGCGGGCGAGCCGCCGTCGACCTCCCACAGGACCGCGGGGACGTGAGCGGTCCCGCTGCCCGAGTCCTCCGCCGGGTGGTCCACCTGCCGGCCGCTGCCCACGCCTCTCCCCGCTCCCCTTGAAGGTCCACGACCACAGGCTCCTGGGCCGAGGACCGCTGACCGGTCGTGTCCGCAACACCCGTGGACACCACCGCAGGTTGCCTACCCTGCACTTCCACCTGATACGCCTCGCGACCCGGGAACGGGCGTCCGACGACAGACGAGCGTACAAGCCCCCTCCCGGCGACCCGCCGCCCGGGAACGGGGACCGCGGGCCCGAGCGCGCGGCGCGTGCTCACGCGATGTCGTCAAGCCTGCCGGGTGGGGCAGGAAGGACACAGCGTCGCACCCGTGACACGGGTAGCCCGCCGGGCCCTACGCGCGACGCGCATGGACCCTCCCGGGATCCCTCGGCCCCGACCCTATAGGCACGCGGTGCCGGTGCACGTGCACTTCGGACGAACGCGGTACCCGGAACCCGCACGGGCGCCGAGGGCCGGGCCCGCGCACGGGAGTCCCGAAAACGCATCCGGACAGTCACGCGCAGTGACTTAATCTGTCGTGAGCTGGGCCGATCCGAACCCGTCCGGACCGGCTCAGGAACGCCGCTGCTGTCGCGCGGTGGTGTAGAGGCAGACCGCTGCCGCGGTGGCCAGATTCAGGCTTTCGGCCCCGCCGTAGATCGGAACGCTGACCGCGCCGTCGGTCAGGGCGACGGTCTCCTCGGGTAGTCCCCAGGCCTCGTTGCCGAACACCCAGCCGACCGGGCCGTCCAGGTCGCCGCTGTCGGCGACGGCGTGCAGGTCGCGCTGGCCGCTGCCGTCCGCGGCCCACACCCGCGCGCCCACGCCGCGCAGGAAGTCGACGGCGCGCGCCACGGGGACCCCCACGACCACGGGCAGGTGGAACAGGCTTCCCGCGGAGGCCCGCACGCACTTGCCGTTGTAGGGGTCGACGGAGGCGTCGGTGAAGATGACGACGTCGGCGCCGGCCGCGTCGGCGGTACGCAGCACCGTGCCCGCGTTGCCCGGGTCGCGGACGTGGGAGAGCACGGCCGCGAGTCGGACGTCGCCGACCCGCTCCAGGGGGACGTCGACGAACTCGCAGACCGCGATGATCCCCTGCGGGGTGACCGTCTGGGCCAGCTCCGACATCACGTCCAGGCTGACCCTGTGGGTGGGCACGTCCACCGCGCGAGCGGCGTCCACCAGGTCGATGTGGCGCTGCATGGCCTCCGCCGTGGCGTAGACCTCGACCACTCCGGGGGCGGTCCCTCCGTGGGGGGACCGCCCCCGGGTACCGTCGACCGCGGCGGCCAGGGCCTCGCGCACAGCCTGCGGGCCCTCGGCGAGGAAGCGCCGCTCGCGTTGGCGGAAGGTGCGCTTGGCGAGCCGCCGAACTCCCTTGATCCTGGGTGAGCGGATGCTCGTGAACTCGTGGCTCGCCATCACCGCTCGCCTAGGCCGCGGCCTCGGCGGGGAGGGCCTTCTTGGCCGACTCCACCAGGCTGGCGAAGGCGGCCTCGTCGTTGACCGCCAGCTCGGCGAGCATACGGCGGTCGACCTCGATGCCGGCCAGCTTCAGACCCTGCATGAAGCGGTTGTAGGTCAGGCCCTGGGCGCGGGAGGCGGCGTTGATGCGCTGGATCCACAGGCGACGGAACTGCCCCTTGCGGTCCTTGCGGTCCCGGTAGGAGTAGGTCATCGAGTGGAGCATCTGCTCCTTGGCCTTGCGGTACAGGCGCGAGCGCTGCCCGCGGTAGCCGCTTGCCCGGTCGAGGACGACCTTGCGCTTCTTCTTGGCGTTGAGAGCCCGCTTCACGCGTGCCACTGGAACTCCCTAGTTGTCTCTTCCGGCGCGCGCGGCGCGCCGACCGGCCCGGCTACGTCGAACCCGGCGGCCGTGTTGCTTCGGTGGTTCCCTCCCGGGTGCCGTCACCGCACCGGCCGTGGCCGGCGGATGGGCGCTTCCGCGGAGGGGAGGGGCCCGGGACTACTTGCCGAGCAGCTTGCGCATGTTCTTGGCGTCCGCGGGGGAGAGCACGGCCTCGTTGCCCAGCTTGCGCTTGCGCTTGGAGGTCTTGTGCTCAAGGATGTGGTTCTTGTTGGCACGGCGGCGCATGATCTTGCCGGAGCCGGTGACCTTGAAACGGTCCTTGGCCCCACTGTGGGTCTTGTTCTTCGGCATGTCGCCGTCGTCTCCTACTCCGTCGGAGTGCCACCCGCCCCGAGGGGGCGGACGACACGGTTCTTCCGCTGCTGTGGCGGGACACCGCGCGTCGGGGCGCCGCATCCGGGCCGTGCGCGCAGCCCTACTCACCACCCGGTCCCTGCCGGTGACCGGGCGGTGGAGGACTTCGCGTCGCTAGGCGTCCGAGCTCTGCTCGCGGCGGGTCTTGTCCCCCGCCGCCGCACGGGCCTCGGCCTTGTGCTCGGACCGCCGCTTGTGCGGGCCGATCACCATGACCATGTTGCGACCGTCCTGCTTGGGCTGCGACTCCACGGTGCCGAGGTCCTGGACGTCCTCGGCCAGGCGCGCCAGCAGGCGGCGGCCCAGCTCGGGCCGGGACTGCTCGCGTCCGCGGAACATGATCGTCACCTTGACCTTGTCCCCGCTCTTGAGGAACCGCACCACGTGACCCTTCTTGGTCTCGTAGTCGTGCGGGTCGATCTTCGGGCGGAGCTTGATCTCCTTGATGATCGTGTTCGACTGGTTCTTGCGCGACTCTCGGGCCTTGACCGCGGACTCGTACTTGAACTTGCCGTAGTCCATCAGCTTGGCGACCGGCGGGCGCGCGGTCGGCGCGACCTCGACGAGGTCGAGGTCGGACTCCTGGGCAAGACGCAGGGCGTCCTGCACGGAGACGATACCGACCTGCTCGCCGTTGGGTCCGACGAGACGGACCTCAGGCACCCGGATGCGGTCATTGATGCGGGGCTCTGCGCTGATGAGACCCCTCCCTAGCTATGTCGATTACCTGGGACCGGTCGCCCGCCTGGTGGCGGACGGCCGTGTGGACCGGGCCGCCCTCGTCCGTCGGGCCGCCGATCGCGTCGGGGTCCGCGTACAGCGAAAACCCCGCCAGCGTGTGCAAGCGGGGTGATCCGACCGGATATTCCCAGCGAGGACGGACGCGCGGACCGGGCCCCCCGGACACGGGTGCTCGGTCGACAGAACGCGGCACGATCGATCGCCGGGCCGGAACCTACGCGGGCGGTACCCGGCAGGTGGGAGGATCATCTCCGCTTGCGGTTCCGGTGTGGGACACACCGGACCAAGTCGATACCTCATAGTACCAGTGCCCGAGGCCCGCTCGTCCCACCCTGCCGGACGCCGCCTCCGACCGCGCTCAGGCGGAGACGGAGCGGCGGGCCAGTTCCGCCTCGCCCGCCGCGCGCATGGCCTCCACGGGCACGTCCCGGACACCGGTCATCAGGCGGACCTGCTCGACGGCCTGGTGCAGGAGCATGGGGAAGCCGCCGACCACGCGGCCGCCGCGCGCGGCGACGGCCGCCGCGGCGCGGGTGGGCCAGGGCGAGTAGACGACGTCGAACAGGTCGGCGCGCGAGGCGGCGAGCAGGTCGGCGTGAAGGTCGGCCGCGCCCGAGGGCAGGGAGGACACGACCAGGTCCGCGTCCAGGTGCCTTCCCACCTCGGCGAGCGGCGCGACCTCCAGCGGGTGGCCCATCCGGCGGGCCGCGGCGGCCACCTGCCCGGCTCGGGCCGTGTCGCGGGCCAGCACGGTGACCGGAGCGGTCAGGCCGAGCAGGCGCAGGGCGGCCAGCGCGGAGGCAGCCGTGGCCCCGGCGCCCAGGACGACCGCGCTGCGCGGGGCGCCCGTCCCGGCCTCGGTCAGGGCCGCGGCGATCCCGGCGACGTCGGTGTTGGAGGCGTGCCACCCTCGCGCCCCCCGGACCAGGGTGTTGGCCCCGCCCACCTGGAGGGCCAGGTCGTCGACCGTGTCGGCCAGCTCCAGGGCGCGGCGCTTGAGCGGCATGGTCAGGGACAGCCCGGCCCACTCCCCGCCGAGCCCGGAGAGGAAGGGCGCGAGTTCCTCCTCCCCGCACTCGTGCAGGCCGTAGGACCAGTCGTCCAGGCCCATCGCCGCGTAGGCGGCGGTGTGCAGGACCGGTGAGAGCGAGTGGGCCACCGGCGAGCCCAGGACGGCGGCGCGCACCGGTCCCATGTCACCCTCCCCCTACCATTCGGCCTGGTTCTCGGCCACCATCTGGTTGTGCTCCTCCAGGGTGTTGGAGAAGCCGGTCTCACCGTTCTCGGGGTCGACGAGCGCGAAGTAGAGGTACTCCTCGTCGGCCGGTTCCAGCGCCGCCTCGATGGCGTCCACTCCGGGGGCCACGAACGGCCCGACGGGCAGCCCGGTCATGCCGTAGGTGCTGTAGCCGCGCGGGTCGGCCTCACAGGAGGCGCGCTGCTCGTCGTTGAGGAAGGTGCCCTCCTCACCCAGGACGTAGAAGCACGTGCTGTCCATCTGGAGCTGCATGCCCTCTGCCAGGCGGTTGTGCACGACCGCCGAGATGAGGGGCATGTCCTCCTTGGTGCCGGTCTCGGCCTGGACGATGGCCGCGATCGCCATGATCTCGTTGGCGTCGTAGCCCTGTGCCTCGGCCCTGTTCTCCAGCTCGATCTCCTCGGCGACCTGGGTGTGCTGGGTGACCATCGTCCTGATCACCGAGAGCGCCTCGGTGCCCGGGTCGAACCGGTAGGTGGACGGGAACAGGTAGCCCTCGGGCCCCTCGGTGGCGTAGTCGGGCAGACCGAGCTCGTCGGTCTGGGCGTAGGCCGCGTCCAGCTCCTCCACGCTCAGGTCGGTGGCCTCGGAGATCCTCTCGAAGATCCCGTCCGTGCGCAGCCCCTCGGGGATGGTGACGCGCCCGCCGACACGGCTGGCCGGGTCGAGCAGGGCGGCCACGGCGGCCTCACCGCTCATCCCCTGGGCCAGGGAGTAGGTGCCGGGGGCCAGCCCGGATCCGAGCTCCTCCTCGGGGACGGCGCCCAGCGCGTTGAGGAACGCGCGGGAGCTGGCCACGACCCCGGCCTCCGCGAGGTTGTCGGCCACGGCCGAACCCGCGTCGCCCTCCTCGATGACGAACACGGTCTCGCCGCTGCCCTGGCCGTCGAAGTCGGCGGGCAGGACGTAGGTGCGGATGACGGCGTAGCCGCCGCCCGCCACCACCAGGAGCAGGATGAGGGCCAGCACGATCGTCAGGGCCCTGCTCCTGCGGCGGCGCTTCCTGCCGCCCTTGCCCGCGTTGGCGCGGGCCCTCTTGAGCTCCTTGGCCTTCCTGCGGCTGCTGCGGCCGCCGCCGTAGGCCTCGGCGATGTCGGCGAGGTTGGGCTCCTCGTACTCGTCCTCCTCCTCGGGCTCCTCCTCCGGTTCCTCGCGGCGGCCGCGCCTGCGGCGTCCGCCGCGCCGACCGCCGTCGTCGGCCGCGGACGCGCGGCGGGAGCGGCGGGGACGGGGCTCGGGCTCCTCCTCGGGGGCCTCCTCGGCGAAGGACTCGGCGGACTCCTCCTCAGGGGCCTCGTCCTCCTGCGGGGCCTCCTCCACGGGGGCACCGCGCCTGCGGCGTCCGCCGCGGCGGCGGCCTCCCCGGTCCTCCTCCGCCTGCCTGCGGCGGGAGCGGCGCGAACGCGGCTCGGGCTCCTCCTGCGGTTCCTCGTCGAAGTCCTGGGCCTCGAACGCGCCGGAGTCGGGCTCCGGAGCCGGGGCGAAGGCGTCGGTGCCGGGGAAGGCGCCGCTGTCGGCGGGGGCGTCGGAGCGCTCGTCCCACGGGTCGCGGTCGGCGCGCGCGCGGCGGCTGCGACGGGCCGGGGGCTCCTCGACCGCGGCGAACGCGCCGGTGTCGGCGGAGCCGCTGACGCCGGGGAAGGTCCCGGAGTCGAAGACCCCGCTGTCCTCGGGGGCGTCGTCCAGGAAGCCGCCGGTGGGCTCGTCGTCGCGCCTGCCGCGCCTGCGGCGCGCGCGACGGCCGCGGGGCTCCTCCTCGGGGGGCGGGGCCGCGGCGGCTGGGGCCTCGTCGGCCGGGGCGCCGCGCCTGCGGCGCCCTCCGCCGCGTCGGGGCTCCTCGGGCTGGGGCTCGGGCGGGGATTCGGGTTCGTGCTCGGGGCGGGCGCGGCGGCCGCGCCGGGTCGGCTCCTCCTCCGCGGCGGGCGCGGCCGGAGCGCTCTGCTCGGGCCGGGCGGGCGCGGCGGACTCGCCCAGGTTGGCCAGGGCGGCCAGGGCGTCCTGGGTCGGGTCGCCCGCCGGACCGGTCTGCCGGGAGCGCGCGGGGCCCTGGGAGCGGGGCGGCGCGGGTTCCGGGGGCCGGGGAGCCTCCTGGTCCTGGCGGCGGGGGGCGCTGGAGCGGGCGGCGCGTCCGCCGCGCAGGGCGTCGGCGGCGCCTCCGCGCCGGGCGGGGCCCGAGGGGCCCTCCGCGGGCGGCTCGGCACGGTGCCGGCGCCCGGGCGGCTGTCCTTCCGGACTCAGCGGGTCGTATCCACCGCTGCGGGGTCCGTACCGGGGCGTGCGGAACTCACCCGTGCCGGAGTCCTCGTTCCAGTCCGCCGGCTCGGGGCGCGCCCTGCGGCCGCGCGGGGGCGGCTGTGCGGGCGGGGGATCGCTGAGCGGGTCGTAGTCGTAACCGCGCTCGCGGTCGGCTCGCCCACGATAGGGAGTGTCGGGGTAGTCGTCCCTGTCGTTCATCATTCTCCCTGGCTGGAGCGGACGATCTCGCCCGGGGGATGGCCTGTTGACCGTTCCTGGTCCAAGGCGCTCTGGAGGAGCACGGTGGCGGCGGCCTGGTCGATGACCGACCTGCGGGCCCGGCCGCCCTTGGCGCCCTTGGCGGCGAAGGAGGCGCCGGAGAGCAGCTGGCTCTGGGCGGTCACCGTGGTGAGGCGTTCGTCGACCAGACGGACGGGGACGGGGTGCAGGAGAGCGGCGAGCGTGCGCGCGAACTCCCTCGCGGAGCGGGCCGCCGGGCCCTCCTCCCCCGACAGTGAGGCAGGGTAGCCCACCACGACCTCCCGTGCCTCCCGTTCCAGGACCAGCAGGGCGATGCGCTGGGTGTCGCCCCTTCCGCGCCGGACGGTCTCGACCGGGCTGGCGAGCGTACCGCTGGGGTCGCTCGCGGCGACTCCGATGCGGGCGTTGCCGGGGTCGACGGCCAGGCGCACACCGTGCCTCACGAGGACCTCTCCCCGGAACCGGGAGCGGTGCTCGGGCGGGCCGTGCCGTTGCGGACACGGCACCGCGGCTGGGAAATCCTCAACACGGTGGTCCTGTTCATCAGCTGGATCGCGGGAAACTCCGCACAAACAGCCGTGTGATCGGCTGTGACGCGCCACAGTATGCCCGATTCGATGACAGCACGCAGCCTCAACGGCGTTGGTTGCCGTGCGGGGCCGCGGGCCGCGTCGGCCGCCTCGTACGGGGCGGCTCCGGCGGGGCCCGGGTCGGACGCGCTCCGTCAGAGTGTAAAACACCCCGGAGCCGGTGCTGCGCGGCCGGACGCCGCAGCGGCGCCCGGCCGCCGGGCCCGGGGTGGTTCCCCCGCAGGTGGTGACGGGTCCGAGTCCTCTGGGGACCACCGTGCCCGAGCGCCGCGGAATCCTCCATATGGTCACTCTTGGTTATGCTACATATTCATTTCGTGTCCATGTGGGGTCCGGCTGGCGCGCCCGGGGAAAACGGACGGGTCCCGTGGTACTCGTCACGTCCGCGCACACGCGTCGGGCGTGTGCGGCGCCGGTGCCGCACACGCCCGTTCGAGCGGTTCGCCTAGCCCCTGGCCACGCGCTCCTCGACGGCGCGCAGGGCCTCGTCCACCTTGGTGGCGTCGCTGCCGCCGCCCTGGGCGATGTCGGGTTTGCCGCCGCCACCGCCGCCGAGCGCGCGGGCCGCGATGCCCACCAGCTCGCCCGCCTTGATCCCGGCCTTCTGCGCGGCCTTGTTGGTCGCGATCACCACGACCGGGCGGTCCTTGGGCACGGCGGTCATCGCCACGACCGCGGGCTCGTCCTCGCCGAGGCGGCCGCGCACGTCCAGCACCAGCTTGCGCAGGTCGTCGCCGCTGGCGCCCTCCGGCGCGGGGGCGGCCACGACCAGCGCGGCGCCGTGGCGGCGGGCGCCCTCGGCGATCGAACCGGCCGCCTGGAGCACCTGGGCGGCACGCAGCTTCTCGATCTCCCGCTCGGCGGCGCGCAACCGGGAGACCATGGAGTCGATGCGCTCGGGCAGTTCCTCACGCGGGGTCTTGAGCTGCTCGGACAGCTGCCCGACCAGGGTCGACTCCTTGGACAGGCGCCGGAAGGCGTCCACGCCCACCGCCGCCTCCACGCGGCGCACGCCCGAGCCGATGGAGGACTCGCCGAGCAGCTTGACGATGCCCAGCCTGGCGGTGGAGGGCACGTGGGTGCCGCCGCACAGCTCGACGGAGTAGTCGCTCATCTCCACGACGCGTACGCGGTCGCCGTACTTCTCGCCGAACATGGCCATGGCGCCCATCTTCAGCGCGTCGTCCAGGCTCTTCTCCTCGGTCTGGACCGGGATGTCACCCGCCAGGACGGTGTTGACCTCCTCCTCGACCTCGGCCAGGCGCTCGCCGCCCAGCGCGCTGTCGGCGGTGAAGTCGAAGCGCAGCTGGCCGGGGCGGTTCTCCGAACCGGCCTGGCCCGCGGACGGGCCCAGCGCGTTGCGCAGCGCCGAGTGGATGAGGTGGGTCGCCGAGTGCGAGCGCTCGATGGCGTGGCGGCGGCCGGTGTCGATGCCCGCGTGCACGGTGTCGTCCAGGACCACCTCCCCCGAGCGGACGGTGCCGCGGTGCACGAACAGGCCGGGCAGCGGCTTCTGCACGTCCTCCACGTCCACCACGCCGCGGCCGTCCACGGTCAGCGTGCCGGTGTCGGCGAGCTGACCGCCGCTCTCGGCGTAGAACGGAGTGCTGTCCAGGACGACCTCGACCTTGTCCCCCGCGCGGGCCGCGGGCGCCGAGACGCCGTCCACGACGATGCCCTTGACGCGCGACTCGCTCTCGGCCTCGGTGTAGCCGAGGAAGTCGGTCTCCCCCGTGCCCTCCAGCAGCCGCGCGTACAGGGAGATGTCGGCGTTGCCGAGCTTCTTGGACCTGGCGTCGGCCTTGGCGGTGTCCTTCTGGCGCTGCATGAGCTCACGGAAGGAGGACTCGTCCACGGACAGGCCCTGCTCCGCCGCCATCTCCAGGGTGAGGTCGATGGGGAAGCCGTAGGTGTCGTGCAGCTGGAAGGCGTCCGAACCGGAGAGGAGGGTGCCGCCCCCGGCACGCGTGCGCTCGGCGGCGCGGCCGAACAGCGCGGTGCCCGCGCGCAGGGTCTCGGCGAAGTTGCGCTCCTCGGTGTCGACCACACCGTGGATGACGTCGGCCCGGTCCAGCAGGTCGGGGTAGATGTCCTTCATCGCGTCGATGCTGACCTCGGTCAGCTCGTGCAGGAAAGCGGTGTCGGTGCCCGAGAGCAGGCGCAGGTTGCGGATGGAGCGGCGCAGGATGCGGCGCAGGACGTATCCGGCCTTCTCGTTGCCGGGCCGCACGCCGTCGCCGACGAGCATGACGGCACTGCGCACGTGGTCGGCGACCACGCGGAGCATGACGTCCTGGTCCTGGTCGTCGCCGTAGCGGGTGCCGGTGAGCTCGGCGGCGCGGTGCAGGACGCGGCCGATGATGTCGGTCTCGTAGATGTTGTCGACGCCCTGCATGACCGCCGCGAGGCGCTCCAGGCCCAGGCCGGTGTCGATGTTCTTCTTGGGCAGCTCCCCGAGGATGGGGTACTCCTTGCCGCTGCCCTCACCCCGCTCGTACTGCATGAAGACGAGGTTCCAGATCTCGATGTAGCGGTCCTCGTCGGCCTCGGGGCCGCCCTCGACGCCGTACTCGGGACCGCGGTCGTAGAAGATCTCGGAGCAGGGGCCGCAGGGACCGGGCACGCCCATGTCCCAGTAGTTCTCCTCCTTGCCCATGCGCTGGATGCGCTCGGGCCGCACGCCCACCTTGTCGCGCCAGATCGCCTCGGCCTCGTCGTCGTCGAGGTAGACGGTGACCCACAGCCTCTCGGGGTCGATGCCGAAGCCGCCCTCCTCCACGGGCGTGGTGACCAGCTCCCAGGCCAGCGGGATCGCCCGCTCCTTGAAGTAGTCACCGAAGGAGAAGTTGCCCAGCATCTGGAAGAACGTGGCGTGCCGGGAGGTCTTGCCGACCTCCTCGATGTCCTTGGTGCGGATGCACTTCTGCACGCTGGTGGCGGTGTCGTGGGGGGGCGTGCGCTGGCCCAGGAAGTAGGGCTTGAACGGGACCATGCCTGCGGGCACCAGCAGCAGCGTGGGATCCTCGGCGATGAGGCTTGCCGAGGGCACCACGGTGTGTCCGTTCTTCTCGAAGAAACTGAGGAAGCGGCGCGCGATCTCTGCCGTCTCCATTGATGCCCTCCTGCTGCTCGGCTCCGCCGCCCCGGGCGGCGTGCGTGTCCCTGTGACGGGACCGTTGTCACGCGTGGTCGGTAGGCGCCCATCGTAGAGGGAACCGTGGTGCCAGCGCGCGTGGTTTGCGGGTGGCCGCCGGGGCCGCCCTGATCAGGACAACGGCGGCGGCCTGGTTGTTCCAAGGCTATCGCCGCCGACCACCGCCGGGCCCCGTTCGGACGGGGCCGCGACGGTGCTAGGACAGGTAGAACTCCCGGACCCGGGGGGTGAACATCAGGCCGATCATCACCGCGGCGAAGGCGAGCGGGATGAGGGAGAGGTAGTCGCCGGCGATGACGGCGACGAGCAGGATCAGGGACGCGACGCCGTGGAAGGCGACCACGCCCCACAGCAGGCCGCCGCGGCGGCGTCCCATCAGGGAGGCCAGGGTGGTGGAGACGATGCCGTAGGCCAGGGGGACGAGGGCGACGGCTCCGGTGAAGGCGGCCAGGAAGCTGAAGGCGCCCTCGTCGGCCTCTCCCGCCATCTCTCCCACACCGAAGCCCAGGAGGGCGATGGCGCCGAGAAAAACGCCCAGCAGGATGCCGATGGGCCCGCCGATGAACATGAGCACCCGGACGGCGACGGCCTGTCCCGGCATGCCCTGGAAGGCCTGGTACACGGGGGGCGGTGGGACCTGGCCCGGGAAGCCGTAGCCGACCGGAGGCTGGCCGGGGACGGGGTGACCGTGCATCGGCTGAGCTGCTGGAAGCTGCCCCGGAACGGGTTGGCCGGGTACCGGATAGCCGGGCGGGAACTGCCCGGGGAGGGGCTGGCGGGGGTCGGGCTGCTGCGAGGGGTGCACGGGTGATCCCTTCCGGATCGCGAGGGGGAGGAGCGTCTGAGGCCGCGGGCGGCCCAGGAATGGCGGGGACGGCTGCCCCGCCGGGGCGGGCCCGAGGTGGCGGGAGGTCGCGGCACGGAGCCGGAGGCTTGCCTTTCGGCCTTTCCGTAACCCCGACCGCCGGGGCACGACTCTACGAGAGTCTCCGACATGACACGAAACGCGCAGGTGGAACGCGGTACCGCACACGGTGAGGGGGACCGCGATCCCTCGCGGTCCCCCTGTGGCGCGGACGGGTCGGCCCGCCTCAGTAGGCGGCGGGAGCGGACCGGGTGTAGTAGGCGCGCGTGTGCTCCCGCACCATGAGCACGAGCATGAGGACCGCGAAGGCCAGCGGGATGACCGATCCGAAGGTGCCGGTGAGGACGTTGAGCACCAGGGAGAGCGCGGCCAGTCCCTGGAAGACCACGACCGACCACAGCACGCCGCGACTGCGGCGGCCCAGTAGCGAGGCCAGGAGGACGGACACCACCCCGTAGGTGAACGGGATGGCGGCGATGAGCGTGAGGCCCAGCACGGCCTGGTCGGCGGACAGGGGCAGGCCCGAGTCCCGCAACCCGGCAAGGACGCCCTCGCCGGCCTCTCCCCCTCCGGAGACCGTCGCGACGAGAACCCCGAACAGACCCGCGAGCAGCAGGCCGAGTCCGCCGCCGATGAACATCAGCACCCGCACGGCAACCGCCGCGCCGGGCATCCTGACCGGGCCCGACGGGAAGTGGCCGCCGTAGGGCACCGGCTGCTGCGGATAACCGCCCTGGTAAGGACCGTTCGGAGGCTGCTGCGGATAACCGCCCTGGTAGGGACCGTTCGGAGGCTGCTGCGGGTGCACGTGCGGCTCCAGCGTGAGGGGGAATGCGTGTCTCGCGGACCACTTTAGGGGACGGTCAACCGGACCCGGGCAGCCCGCGGTCGTCGGCCCCCGGCAGGGACCGGCGCCCCTTCTCGGGGGCGTACCGGCGCAGGAGTTCCTCCTCCTGCTCGCGCACGGCCTCGGCCAGGTCCTCGTTGAGTTCGCGCAGGGCACCCCGGTACTCGCCGACCCGGCCCTCCACGCGCTCGGCGATACCGTCCGGGGTGAGTGCGCGCCGGGCGCGGTGGACGCGGTGGACCGCGTAACCGCCGATGGCGGCCCCCGCGGCGAGGTAGAACAGTCTGCCGATCACCGGGCCGCCTTCCTCCTGCGGGTGCGCACGACCGCCAGGGCCCTGCGCTGGCCGAGGACGCGGCGTACGCCGTAGGACAGCGAGGCCACCTTCACCAGCGGACCGGTGAGCACCGAGCGGGTCAGCGCGGTCATCGTGGAGACGTCCTCGGAGCTGGCCTGCACGTTGGCGGTGATCTCCTCGACCCGTTCCAACGAGGTGTTGGTGCGCTCCACCGTGGACGCGACGTCGTCCAGCAGGGGCGGGGTGCGGTCCCCCAGTTCCGACACGACCTTGGTCGCCTCGTTGATGAGCTTGATGAGTTTGACGAGCGCCACGCACATGAACGTGGCCAGCACCGCCCAGACCACCGCGGCGACGAGCGCGGCGACCTCTCCTCCGGTAAGCATGCGGGCTCCGTGGGCAGATAGAGGGTGACTTCGAGGGTGTGCGTCGGCCCCTCGCGCACGCGCCGGGACCGGGGACCGGGGGACGCCGGCGACCGCGCCGGGCCGGGCGCCGCGAACGGGCGTCCCTGGCTCGGCGGATCCTCCCCTGTGGTCCGCGCGGGACGGGCCGGTTTCGGCCGACCCTATCGCGTCCCGTCTCCGGGTGAGCGAGGACGCCACGGCGCGTCCGCACCCCCTGCGGGATGGCCGGTCCGGGCCACGGGGATCGACGGTCCGCCCGCCCCGGGGGACAATCGTCCGCAAGCCCGGTCCTTCCGAAAAGCTGAATACGATGTGCGGACACTCAGCCACCCCCTCGGCCCCAGAAGCATCGACAGGACGCTCATGAGCCCTCGTTCTCCCCGAGAGATCTCCGTACTGGTACCGCCGGACCTGGCCCCCCTCTATCCGGACGACCCCTCACGGATCGGTCCCTACCTCGTCCTCGGGCGCCTCGGACAGGGGGGCAGCGGCACCGTCTACGCCGCCGTGGACACCGCCTCCGCCAGCGCGGGCGACCGCCTGGTGGCAGTGAAGGTCCTCACATCCCCCGAACTGGAGTCCGCGGACGCCTACCCCGCGCTGGAGCGGCGCCTGCGGGCCCTGTCCAGCGTCGACTCCGCGCGCGTGGTCGTCCCCCTGGTCTTCGACAGCGACGCCAACCCCCCGTGGCTGTCCATGCCCTACATGGCGGGCGAGCGGCTGTCCCACTTCGTCACCAAGCGCGGCGGGCTGGGCGCCGGCAAGCTCATCGCGCTGGCCACCGGCCTGGCCGAGGGGCTGTCCGCCCTGCACGCGCGCGGCGTGGCGCACGGGTCGCTGCGCCCCAGCGAGATCCTGCTGGAGTCGCACGGCCCGCACGTCATGGAGTGCGCGGTCGTCGCCTCCCCGGAGCGGATGCGCGGGTCGGGTGCCACCTGGCTGAGCCCCGAGCGCTTTCGGGGCGGGGCGGCCACACCCGCCGCCGACGTGTTCGCCTGGGGCGCCGTGGTCGCCTTCGCCGGAACCGGGCGCCTGCCCTTCGGCCCCGGGGAACCCGAGGAGATCGCCGAGCGCGCCGCGCAGGGCTCGTTCGACCTGACCGGTCTGGCCAGGGGGCTCCAGCCGGTGGTCGGGCGCTCGCTGGACCCCGACCCGGACGGCCGCCCCAGCCTGCGCGAGGTGATCGGCGCGGTCATCGCGGTGTGGCAGGCCCAGAACGTCGCGGAGGGCGGCGGGGGCGCCGCGGGCTCCCCCGCCGGGGGCGCGGCCGCCGTACCGGACCGTGACGAGCTGGCGCGCATCCTGGAGCGCGAGTGGCACGCCGTGGAGCCCCCCGCGCGGGTGCCCGAGGTCATCCGGCTGGAGGGGCGCATGTCCAACAGGCGTCCCACCCGGGCCGTGTTCCTGGCCGGGAGCGCCGTGCTCGCGCTCGCACTGGTCGGCGGCGGCCTGTGGGGCGTCTCCCGGCTGCTCGCCCCCGAGCAGGGGGACGCCCTGGTCGCGGGTGCCGCCGGGGAGGGGGCCGCGTCGCCGAGCCCCGTCGCCGAGGAGGACCCGCTGACCCTGGTGGTGCGGTTCGACCCCGCAGAGCAGGAGTCCCCCGAGTCGGGGCCGTGGGTGTACACCCCCGTCGACCGCGAGGACGAGCCGGTCCGCGGTCAGGGCATCCCCAGCC
Organism: Nocardiopsis synnemataformans; assembly: GCF_965343085.1. NCBI lineage: Bacteria > Bacillati > Actinomycetota > Actinomycetes > Streptosporangiales > Nocardiopsidaceae > Nocardiopsis > Nocardiopsis synnemataformans. Next base: position 47,220 of record NZ_CBDRFA010000057.1, read on the forward strand.
ATGCGGCCTGGGCCGAGCAGTGGGACGTGGCCGGGGAGCCCGGCGAGGCCGTCATCGCTCCCGATGCCGCGGTGCTCTGCGCGAAGTTCTGCGCCGCGCCCGAGCACCTGTTCATCGACGAGGAGGGCCGGGGCACCTGGGAGCTGACCGGGAGCGACTTCGTCGACTACCTGTCGTGGGGCCCGGTGGTGATCGTGGAGGTGACCTTCGCCGAGCCCGCCGAGGAGGGGGACGACGCCCCCCGCGAGATCGTGCGGGTCACGGAGCTGTTCACCGACTGACCGCCGTGGACGGGCACCCGTACTCGGGTGCCCTCCCCGAAGGCGTGCGGCGCGGCTCCCGGCGGCATCGCGGGCCCGCTCCCCGGCGCTCAGCCGCGCTGGCCGCCGCCCCGCAGGACCTCCTTGATGCGTTGGAGGACCTCGCTGAAGCGCCGTTCGGCGCCGTGCTGGGTGGGCCGGTAGTACTCGCGGTCGGCGAGCCCGTCGGGGGCGTGCTGCTGGGGAGCGACGCCGCCGGGGAAGTCGTGGGCGTAGCGGTAGCCCTTGCCGTGGCCGAGTTCGGCGGCGCCCCGGTAGTGGCCGTCGCGCAGGTGGGCGGGGACGGGTCCGGCCAGGCCCGCGCGCACGTCGGCCGCCGCGGCGTCGATGGCGGAGACGACCGCGTTGGACTTGGGGGCCAGGCTGATGTGGATGACGGCCTGGGCGAGGTTGATGCGGGCCTCGGGCATGCCGATGAGCTCGACGGCCTGGGCGGCGGCCACGGCGGTCTGGAGGGCGGTGGGGTCGGCCATGCCGACGTCCTCACTGGCGTGCACGACCACGCGGCGGGCGATGAAGCGGGGGTCCTCCCCCGCCTCGATCATGCGCGCGAGGTAGTGCAGGGCGGCGTCGGGATCGGAGCCGCGCATGCTCTTGATGAAGGCGCTGACGACGTCGTAGTGCTGGTCGCCGGAGCGGTCGTAGCGCACGGCGTGCCGGTCGACGGCGCGCTCGACGTGTTCGGCGGTGATGGTGACCGGCCCGGCACCGGGGAGGACCGCGCTGGAAGCGTCGTTTGAGGGTGGTGGCGGGCGACGGCTGGGCCCGGCGACGAGCGCGGCGGCCTCCAGGTAGGTCAGGGAGCGGCGGCCGTCGCCGCCCGCGAGGCGCACGAGGTGGTCCGCGCCCTCGTCGGAGAGCGTGTAGCGACCGTCCAGCCCGCGCTCGTCGGCGAGGGCCCGGTCCACCAGGGCGCGGATGTCGGCGTCCTCCAGCGACTCCAGTGACAGCAGCAGGGAACGCGACAGCAGGGGGCTGACCACGGAGAAGAAGGGGTTCTCGGTGGTGGCGCCGATGAAGCTGACCCAGCGGTTCTCCACGGCGGGCAGCAGCGCGTCCTGCTGGGTCTTGTTGAAGCGGTGGACCTCGTCCACGAAGAGCAGGGTGCGGGTGCCGTGCATGCCCATGCGGCGCCGGGCGTCGTCGACGACGGCACGCACGTCCTTGACCCCGGCGTTGACGGCGGACAACTCCACGAAGCGGCGCTTGGTGACGCGGCTGACCACGGTGGCCAGGGTGGTCTTGCCGGTGCCGGGCGGTCCCCACAGGAACACGGACATGGGTGCGTCGTCCTCGACCAGGCGGCGCAGCGGGCTGCCCCCGCCGAGCAGGTGGCGCTGGCCCACGACCTCGTCGAGGGTGCGGGGGCGCATGCGCACGGCGAGCGGTTCCTGGCCCCTGGCGGCCTCCGCACCGGCGTCGTCGAAGAGCGTTTCGGACACCTGTCCAGAGTAGGCGGCCAAGGGCACCGGTCAGGTCGTCGACGCCATGGCGGCGCGGTCCCGCGCGGGCTCGGCCGAGGGGATCATGCGGGTGATGAGCAGGGCGATGTCGTCGCCGCGTCCGGCCGGGGCCATCTCGGCGATGACGTGCGCGGCGGCCTCGGGGCTCTCGTGGTGTTCGGCGAGCGCCGCGCCGACCCGGGCCAGCCCGTCCCCCATGGGCACCTCGGAGCTCTCCACGAGCCCGTCGGAGCACAGCAGCAGGGCGGTGCCGGGCGGGAGCATGCGGGTGGTGACCGTGTACTCGGGGTCGGAGAGCACGCCCAGCGGAGGACCGGTCTCGGGCTCCCAGAGCTCGTAGCCGCTCCGGGTGGCCAGGACGGCGGGCGGCTGTCCGGCCCAGGCCGCCTGCATGACGCCGCTCTCGCGGTCCACGACGAGGTAGCCGCAGGTGGCGAAGACGATCTCGCCGGTCTCGGTGAGCAGGCGGTTGGTCTCGCCCAGGACGACGCCGGGGTCGGACTGGTTGGTGGCGTAGGCGCGGAAGGCCACGCGGATCTGGCCCATGGCGGCCGCCGCCTCGACGCCGTGCCCCTGGACGTCGCCGACCAGGAGGCCGACCTTGTTCTCGGGGAGTTCGATGACGTCGTAGAAGTCCCCGCAGATGCGCCAGTCCGCGCGGGAGGGCAGGTACTTGGTGGCGATGTCCATGTCCGGGAAGCTGGCCACCTGGCGGGGCAGCATGCGGCGCTGGACCGCGTCGGCCAGTTCCAGCTCGGCCTGCTGCGCCTTGATCCGCTGGAGCGCCTGCCCGGCGAGCCCGGCGAAGGTGAGCATGAGGGCACGCTCGTCGCGGCTGGCGTGGTGGGGGCGGTCCCAGACCATCTGCCACACGCCCAGGGCGACCTTGCCGTCGCCGAAGATGGGCACGGTGGCCCAGGCCTGGCCGCGCACCTGGCGCATGAGCTCGACGGCGGCGGGGAAGCGGCTGATGATCTCGGCGCGGCTCTCGAAGAAGCGGGGCTGGCGGTCCTGGATGACCGCGCCCATGGGGAAGTCGGTGTCGTCGGCGCGGCGGCCGTCGATGCGGTCGATGTTGCTGTCGCCGCCCTTGGTGTGGGCGCTGGGCGAGCTGCGCAGCAGCCCTCCCTCGACGTAGAGGGCGACGGCCTGGACTCCGCCGAAGATGGGCAGGAACTCCTCGCTGAGCAGGTCCATGACCTTGTCGACGGTGGTGGCCGAGACGAGTTTGGAGGACAGCTCGGTGACCAGGCGGCCGTGCTCGGCCTCGGTGCGGCGGCGGTCGGCGAGGCGGCGCACGAGCTGGACGTGCTCGGTGACGTCGTCGACGATGCCCACGAGGCGGTCGGGGTCGCCGGGCACGTAGCGGGCGCGCACGTGCAGGGAGCGCTCGTCGCCGAGGCGGTCGAAGACGCGGAAGCGCTGCTCGTAGTCGCGTCCGGCGAAGGAGGCGGAGATGGCGTCGCGCACGCGGGCGATGTCGTCGGGGTGGACGCGCTCCAGGATGCGTTCGAGCTCGCGGTCGTTCCCGGCCAGCAGCGCCCCGAGCGGGGTGGGGCCGAACATCTCGCGCAGGCGTCCGCTGACCGGGTCCAGGCTCCACAGCACGGAGTCGGAGTTGTCGGTGCGCAGCTCGCCGATCACGCGCAGGTCGGCCTCCTCGGTGGAGAGCACGTGCAGCAGGACGACCACGCGGGCGCCCTCCGCACCGTCCCCGGGCAGGGGGCGCAGCTCGGCCTCCACCAGGTGGGCGGCCTTGTCGGCGACGTTCAGGCGCAGGCGGGACCGGCGCCCCCAGCACCCGGCGAGGGCCTCGTCGTGGACCCGTGCGCCGCGCTGGGCGTCGTCACCGTCGAGGAGGTCGAACCAGGCCCCTCCGGCGAGCTCGGGGGCGTCGCGGCCGAAGAGTTCGGTGAAGGCCAGGTTGGCGTGCACGATCGCGCCGTCGGCCAGGGCGAGCGCCATGGGCTCGGGGGCGTGGGAGAACGCCTCCGCGAGAGCGCTCTCGGAACCATCGCCTGAAGCGCGTTTTCCGTTCACGTATGACTCATCCTCATGTCGTCTCGGACGTCACACCCGCGCTCAGGCGCGGTCACCCTTGAAACGTTCCGACCGGCTCATTCTAGTGTCCGGGGCTGGGCCGGATCCGGTGCCGGAACGGGGGCAGGGCCGACGCACGCGTCGTCCGGCGTCCGTGTGAACTGGCTGGACGCGGACCCGCGTGCTCCATCGGCGCGACGGGAGGGCGCCGGATCCCGCACCCGCGGTCGCACCCGACCGACCACAGGATGGAAATCGTTACGCCCGTGTGACTCAACAGCGCAGAATGCACTCCGCCACCACTTCCACCCGCGGGCGGGGACGTCCCCGTGAGATCCGTGTCCACTCCACAACACGTTCTCATCGCGGCTCGGAAGGGGTGATTCGCCCTCAACGGTAGGGGATGACGGCTGTCCGCGCATCCGTACCGGGACCCCGGGGCCGTGTCCGGCCACACGCGCACCCTTTCATGACGCCTGATAACCGCCCGTTTTCGCCGAGTGACCGAATGAGACAGGTTCAAAATAGGATGAATTCGGGCACTTCACGGAAACCGCGAAATTCTTCGGCCCCCCGGGGACGCCCGGAGGACGGATGCTGTGCCTTCGGCGCCCTCCTCGGAACACGCGTCGGGGACGGCACGCGCCGTGCGCGCACCGTCCCCGACGGGGTCCGCGGCCCCCTACTTCTGCTTCTCCCGCTCCTCGGCCTCGGGGTCGGCGTCCACCCCGGCCTCGGCCCGCTGGTCAGCGGTGATCGGCGTGGGCGCGCCCGTCAGCGGGTCGCCGCCCGAGGCGGTCTTGGGGAAGGCGATGACCTCGCGGATGGTCGGCTGACCGGCCAGCAGCATGACGATGCGGTCCCAGCCCACGGCCAGGCCGCCGTGCGGCGGCGGGCCGAACTTGAACGCCTCCAGCAGGAACCCGAACTTCGACTCGGCCTCGGCCTTGCTCAGGCCGATGACGTCGAAGATCCGCTGCTGCATCTCGGCCCGGTGGATACGGATGGAGCCCGACACCAGCTCGTAGCCGTTGAGCACCAGGTCGAAGGCCCGGGAGTCGGTGGTGCCCGGGTGGTCCTGGAAGTCGGCCTCGTCCCCCACCGCCGGAGCGGTGAAGGGGTGGTGCACCGGCTTCCAGGAGCCCTCCTCGTCGGCCTCCTCGAACAGGGGCATGTCGGTGATCCACAGGATCTCCCACCGGGAGGTGTCGATCAGGCCGCAGCGCCTGCCGATCTCCAGGCGGGCGGCGCCCAGCAGCTCCTGGCTCCCGGTCCGGGGCCCCGCGGCGAAGAACACCGCGTCGCCCGGCGCGGCGCCGACCTGGGCCGCCAGGCCCTCGCGCTCGGCCTCGGAGAGGTTCTTGGCCACCGGACCGCCCAGGGAGCCGTCCTCCTGGACGAGCACGTAGGCCAGGCCCTTCGCGCCGCGCGAGCGCGCCCACTCCTGCCAGGCGTCCAGCTCCTTGCGGGTCTGGGAGGCGCCGCCCGGCATGACCACGGCACCCACGTAGGGGGCCTTGAAGACCCGGAAGGGGGTGTCGGCGAAGTAGGCGGTGACCTCGACCAGCTCCTGGCCGAAGCGCAGGTCCGGCTTGTCGGAGCCGAAGCGGCCCATGGCCTCGGCGTAGCGCATCCGCGGGAAGCGCTCGGGCAGCTCGACGCCGCGCACCTCGCGCAGCAGGCGGGTGAACAGCTTCTCGCCGACGGCGAAGAGGTCCTCCTCGTCGACGAAGCTCATCTCCAGGTCGATCTGGGTGAACTCCGGCTGGCGGTCCGCGCGCAGGTCCTCGTCGCGGAAGCAGCGGGTGAGCTGGTAGTAGCGCTCCATGCCGCCGACCATGAGCAGCTGCTTGAACAGCTGCGGGGACTGCGGCAGCGCGTACCAGTGGCCCGGCTGGAGGCGGACCGGGACGAGGAAGTCGCGGGCGCCCTCGGGCGTGGAGCGGGTCATGTAGGGGGTCTCGACGTAGGTGAACCCCAGGTCGCGCATGACCTCGTGGGCGACGTAGGTCGCCTTGGAGCGCAGGCGCAGGTTGTCGGCCATCTCCTGACGGCGGATGTCCAGGTAGCGGTAGCGCAGCCGGGTCTCCTCGGCCACGTCCGCGGCGCTGTCCAGCTGGAAGGGCAGCGGCGCGGCCTCGCTGAGCACCTCGATCTCGTCCGCGACGACCTCGACGGCGCCGGTGGGGATCTCGGGGTTCTCGTTGCCCTCGGGGCGGGCCCGGACCGAGCCGGTGACCTTGATGCAGTACTCGGCGCGGAGGTCGTGGGCGAGGTCGTCCTCGCGGACGACGACCTGGACCACCCCGGAAGCCTCGCGCAGGTCGAGGAAGACCACCCCGCCGTGGTCGCGGCGGCGTGCCACCCACCCGGCGAGGACGACGGTCGCGCCTGCGTGCTCGGCGCGCAACGCACCTGCCTCATGCGTGCGTATCAACGGACTACTCCTTCAGCGTCTTTAGTTCGTGTCAAGTGTGCCCGACCTGCGCTCGGGTGCGGGCCAGATCCTGCGCACACGGCCTTCGGGCACCCGGTGGGGGAGGCCCGGGGAAGGGTGTGCGAAGCCACCGGCAACCCGCCCTCAGGCGGGGCCGGTGCGGGTATCTCGTCCGCCGTGCGGCCGCACGGGCGCGCTCGGGCGGTGGGCGCCTCGGTGGCGTGGGGTGGTCATACGTCGTTCCTGCGGGACGGGAGGGCGGCCGGGACGCGGGGTCAGCCGGTGATATCGCGCAGGTAGGGGTTGGTGGCGCGCTCGCGCTCGACGGTGGTGGCCGGGCCGTGGCCGGGCAGGACCTGGGTGGCGTCGGGGCGGCCCAGCACCGCGCTGGCGAGGCTGCGCAGCATGGCGGTGTGGTCGCCGCCGGGGAAGTCGGTGCGGCCGATGGAACCGGCGAAGACCAGGTCCCCGGCGAACATCACGGGGACGCCGTCCTCGGTGGTCACCGTGTACACGACCGATCCGGGGGTGTGGCCGGGGGTGTGCTCGACCCCGAAGTCCAGTCCGGCCAGGGTGAGGGTCTCGCCGCCCGAGACCTCGACCAGGTCGTCGGGCTCGGCGTGCGGGCCCGGGCCCAGCAGGGCGGACAGCTGCGCGGCGAAACCGGGGTCCACCCCCGCGGCGGGCTCGGTGAGCAGCCCGCGGTCCTCGACGTGCAGGTGGACGGGGACGCCGTGGCGCGCGCACAGGTCGGCGGCCGACCACACGTGGTCGAAGTGGCCGTGGGTGAGCAGCACCGCGACGGGGGTCAGCCCGTGCTCGGACAGGACCTTGTCGACCTGCTCGGTGGCCTCCTGGCCGGGGTCGACGATGACGCAGTCGCCGCCCGGGGCCGGTGCGAGCACGTAGCAGTTCGCGGCAAGGGGCCCGGTGGGAAGTGCGGCGATGAGCACGGCGGATGTCGTCCTGTCCTCGGTCGGGTGCGCGGTCGCGGGGCGGCGGGTCCGCGGTCCGGACGCAGCGTCCCCCGGGTGCAGCCTATCGAGGCACGGGAGGGTCGGCGACCCGGTTGTCCTGCCCCGGTACGCGTTTGATCACCATTCGATCACCGCCCGCGGCTGGCCTCTTTGCCAAACCGCGTGGTAATGCCATATTGGTCACCGTCCTTGGTGCACGCCGGGGCCCCGACCTGCGCCCGCGCTGGGCGGGAGGGCGGCCCGGCCCGATACCCGAGGGCGCGCGGACCAGCGTGATCTGCGCAGACGTGAATTCACGGCGCGGCGCCCCTCACCGGATCGCGGGGATATCGTGCTCAGCACGGTGGTTCCCATCGCGAACCGGCGAGGAGTGCGACGCGACGACCCGAACCCGCCCCACGGCTGGGTTCATGACAGCAGGAGGACACGGTGACCACGGACCCTTGGGGCCGCGTAGACGACGAAGGCACGGTCTACGTGCGCACGAGCGAAGGCGAGCGGGTCGTCGGATCGTGGCAGGCGGGGGCGCCTGAGGAGGCCCTGACCTTCTTCCGGCGCAAGTACGACTCCCTGGTCACCGAGGTGGAGCTGCTGGAGAACCGGCTCCGCAACACCGACCTGTCCGCCTCCGCCGCGATGTCGAACATCGACAAGCTGCGCGACTCGGTCCGGGAGGCGAACGCGGTCGGCGACCTGGAGTCGCTGATGGGACGCCTGGACGCGCTGGCGGGCCGCGCCGAGGAGCGCAAGGTCGAGCAGAAGCAGGCGCAGGAGCAGGCCCGCGGCCAGGCCCGGGAGGTCAAGGAGCGCATCGTCGCCGAGGCCGAGCGGGTCGCGGTGGAGACGACGCACTGGAAGTCCGGCGGCGAGCGGATGCTCCAGCTCATCGAGGAGTGGAAGAAGGCCCCGCGGGCCGACCGGCCCACCGAGCAGGCGCTGTGGAAGCGCATGTCGGCGGCGCGCAACTCCTTCTCCAAGCGGCGCAAGGCCTACTTCGCCAACCTGGACCAGGAGCGCGAGTCGGTGCGCGTGGAGAAGGAGCGCATCGTGGTGGAGGCCGAGTCCCTGTCGGGCTCCACCGACTGGGGGGCCACGGCCCGTGCCTACCGCGACCTGATGCAGCGGTGGAAGCGCAGCGGCCGCGCGGACCGGGCGAGCGAGGACAAGCTGTGGGCGCGCTTCAAGGCCGCGCAGGACACCTTCTTCGACGCGCGCAACGCGACCTTCGCCGAGCGCGACGCCGAGCTGCGGGTCAACGCCGAGGCCAAGGAACGGATCCTGGCCGAGGCCAAGGCGGAGATCCCGGGGATCTCCGACCCCCGCCGGGCGCGTGCGCGGCTGCGTGACTTCCAGGACGCCTGGGAGGAGGCCGGTGAGCTGCCGCGCGACGTGCGCGACCAGTTGGAGGGCGCCTTCCGCCAGATCGAGGACGGCGTGCGCCGGGCCGAGGACGCCGAGTGGGAGCGCAGCAACCCCGAGGCGGGGGGGGGGGGAAGGGA